>JAFAJU010000035.1 GCA_019236035.1 Verrucomicrobiota bacterium
CCTGCCCTTAGATCGTCACGCGCCGCTGCTCTTGCGTGACGCGGTACGACGTAGGCGAACCGTCTCGGTTTGCTTAGCTCCGAAGAGAGCAAAGCGAGACGCTTCGCTTACATCGCGTCACGCGCAGCGTCGCGCAGCGGCTCGGACGGAGCGGCTCGACTGAGCTCGCCGAAGTCCTCGCCCTTGTACTGGCGCAGGAGCGTGCCCCTGCCAGAAACCAGAAATGAGAAGCCAGAAACGCGTACAGCCGTTTGTGTCCGTCGGGAAACCGATTAGATTCGAAGATTTTCTTTATGCATTCGGAGGACGACGTTCAGTACGCCATCGATAACACCAAAGTGATTCTTTCGCCGGAACGGCGGATCGCGACTTTTGGAACCACCAGCTTCCATTTCTACCTCGTGACCGAGTTAATGGATAGCGTGAACGAAATCCGGGTCCGGGACGGAAAGATTCAAGCCGATCGCCCGCAGATTTTGACGGCGGAAAATATCGCGAGATTGACCCTCGAAGGCTTCGGAGAGAAAGCGCGGAAATTTGCCGAGATGCTACAGATGCGAAACGCCGCGATGCTTAAGTACGGGTTTCAAATTCGAAAGGATGATCTATCGGAATGTCTTGTACACGATTCGATTGAAGCGGTTCTGGATCGCGTTAGAAGTCAGGTGCCCGAAGCGTCACGGAGTTCGAGTGCTGTAATCTACGGCGTCGACGAGGGCTGGGAGATCTGTCTCCTGAAGTTTACGGTGGAAATGATTCAACAGTCGGCGGGTGGGAATATTCAGGATTTCCGCCGCAAGGGCCTTTTCTGATGCGCGTGGTAGGGACGCGTGGCCGTGCGTCAGGGTCAGCGTGTCTACTTGACGCAAAACGCGCACGCCCGGACACGCAGGAGCGCAACCTACCGAGCCGACGGCCCTCTCGAGTGGAAAGGATTTGCGGTTCGCCGAATGAGTAACCTGGCGAAGCTTCTTATCGTTGGTGGCCTTGCAGTTGTAATTTTCGGAGGCGGAGGCTTCCTCACGTACCGGCTATTTTTCAGGAAGCCGGATGGTGGGCGGGCAGGAGGTAATCAAGCCGTCATTACGCCCACTCCGGACCCTGGCATCCAGATGTTGGATCAGGCGAAACAGCAACTCGCGAGCGGCAGTCGACCCGAGGCGGAAAGGATTCTTTTGTCTCTAATCCAAAGCTTTCCTGATTCCACAAAGAGCGCTGATGCAAAACAGCTGCTTGGCGACCTGAACATCCGGGCGTTCTTCTCCCCGGAGCCGAGTCCCGATAAAACCGAATACGTTGTTGAAAGGGGCGACTCGATAGCGAAGATCGCCTCTAAAACCAAGTCTCCCGCCGAGCTCATATTCAAAGCCAACGGTCTCGACAGCCTGGTCATTCAACCGGGTCAAAGGCTCATCATTCCGAAAGGCCAGTTCAGCCTGTTGATTGAAACGAAAAGACAGGGTGTGACCTTGCTAAACAATGGGAGTTTTTTCCGCTGGTACAAGCCTGTGGAAGTCAGACTGCCGCCGAAGATCGCTCTCGGGCAGTTCAAGACACGCGAAAAGATCGCGTGGTCAAACGGCGCGCGCGTTGCGTTCGGAGAAAAAAAATACCTCGGAAGCAGCCGGTGGATTGTCGTAACCGATAATGGTATCACGTTGTATTCTGAAACGAACCCCCAGACACCCAATGTTGAAAAGCCCAATAACGGGATCATGCTCGGACCGAACGACATGGAGGAGCTCTTCGCGTTGGTCACGAAGGACACCCCGATTATCGTCAAATGAAGGTACTGCCGCTGGAATTTGAGAAGCCAATCGTCGAACTCGAGAAGCAGTTGGACGAGCTCAGGAAGCATTCGAGGTTGCATTCTCTCGATCTCGAGCGCGAAGTACGCGCGATGGAACAGAAGATAGATGAGACCAGGCGCGACATTTACAACAGGCTCACAGCTTGGCAGAGAGTCCAGATTGCGCGACATACCGCGCGGCCGTTCGCTCTCGATTATCTGCAGTCGGCCTTTTCCGATTTCCTCGAACTGCATGGCGATCGCCTTTTTGGTGACGATCAAGCGATGCCTTGCGGGTTCGCTAATATAGGGGATTACCGTTGCGTCGTCGTTGCCCATCAAAAGGGCAGGGACACAAAGGAGAATATTCGACGGAATTTTGGGAGCGCCAATCCTGAAGGCTACCGGAAAGCGCTCCGGATCATGCGGCTTGCGGAAAAGTTTCATCTTCCCGTGATCGCTTTGATTGATACTCCGGGGGCCTACCCCGGAGTCGGCGCCGAAGAAAGACACATCTCCGAATCTATTGCTATAAATTTGCGCGAAATGATACTTTTGCGCACGCCAATCGTCGCTGCGGTGATTGGCGAAGGCGGTTCGGGCGGAGCGTTGGGCATAGGCGTCGCTGACCGTGTCCTGATGTTGGAAAACTCTTACTACTCAGTCATCAGTCCGGAAGGTTGTGCCGCGATCCTCTGGAAACACCGTAGCCACGCGCCGGAAGCGGCGGAAGCGTTAAAGTTGACCGCCGCCCACCTAAAGGAATTGGAGTTGATCGATGAGGTCGTTCCTGAACCGCTTGGCGGCGCTCATCACGATCCTGAAATCGCGGCGCGAAACCTGCACACCTCACTCATGAGACACCTGGACCAGCTCACCAGGAAGCCGATCGATATGTTGCTCAACGAGCGCTACGAGAAGTTTCGCCGCATGGGAAAGGTTTTCGAAGGCTAAAAACCTTTCTTCACTTCGTTCGCGTGCGCTCAATGTAGGCGCGAGCCGCTTTGCGGATCTCTCCCGCCACATCGCCTTCGGCTTTTACATGCTTAGGCCGGAACCAAGGGAAGTAGCCCACGAGATCGTGAAAAACCAGGATTTGTCCGTCGCATCCGGCGCCGGAACCTATACCTATGGTAGGTATCGAAACGGCTCGGGTGATCTCAGCGGCTGCGACCGGGTCGATCAACTCGAGAACGACTGCAAATCCACCGCTTTCTTCAACCGCTCTAGCGTCATCCAGCAAGAACTTCCGCTGTTCAGCCGTTCGGCCTTTGATACGATAACCCCCCTCCTCACGCACGTGCTGCGGTAGCATGCCGATGTGTCCGACAAACGGGATACCGGCAGTAGTGATGGCTCGGATTTGCGCGGAGCAAGCCTGCCCACCTTCCAATTTTACTGCGTGCGCCCCGGCATCAATCAGCCGCTTTGAACTGGCTACCGCCTGGTCCGCATCATCATAGCTGTGGATGGGGAGGTCAGCTACCAGGAGGGCCGCCGAGGTACCTCTGGCCACCGCTCGGGTGTGATGGATCACCTCTTCGAGTTGAACATGAGTCGTGTCCGGGTGGCCAAGCACGGTCATTCCCAGCGAGTCGCCTACCAGGAGCAGATCGATTCCGGCCTCGTCCAGAATCCTGGCCGTGGGGTAGTCATAGGCCGTGAGAGCCACGATCCCATGGTGAATTCTCTTCGAGCTTCTAATGGTTTCGGGAGTAATCTTGTTCACTGCTTAAAAAAAAGATGGTGGAGTCGAATCACTTCGCCCGGGTCCCTCAGGTCTGCAAGAAGTGCCCGGACGCTACGCGAATGCCCTGGCAGAATCAGTTCGGGCGCTATCTCAGCCAAGGGCGTTAAAACGAACCGCCGTTGACTCAGTCTAGGATGGGGGATGACGATCTCAGGAGTATTCAGAATGAGGTCGCCAACGTACAAAACATCCAGATCAATTTTCCGTGGAGCATTTCGGGGTCTCTCCGACGGGCGACCCATCTCTCGCTCGATCTGCCGCAGTCGATCGAGGAGAGCAACGGGTAGCCCGCTGAAATTGATATCCATCACAGCATTAAGGTAGGGCTTCGTTCCCGGCTCGCAATCGACCGGAGTAGTTTCGTAGATTGAAGAGACCCGGATAGGAACGCCAGGTTCATGCAGAAGAGAGGTTCGTTTCGCCCCTTCACGAATGTTTGCCAGGCGATTCTCGATATTGGACCCTAGAGCGATTCCGCAGCGCATTGGCTCGTCAACCGTGCGATCGCCGAATCAAAAGTGCTTGCCACCGTTCAATCAAGCGCAAGAGCCCGGGCTCCAAGCTCCATTCCTTCATCTCTTCGCCGGTGAACCAACGGAGTTCCTTGCTTTCTGGACTGGTACGAAGCTTTGCATCCTCCGGAGCTATCAGAACGTAGCGAACATCGTAGTGGAAATGCGCGGGCTCGGTTCCCAGCGCCGGAATTTCGTGGATATCAAGATCAAAGGGACGGGCCGATGCAACGATTAATCCGTTGATTCCCGATTCCTCGTATGCCTCGCGCCGCGCCACCGAAAGGACGTCTTCCTCGCCGTCGCAATGGCCTCCAAATTGCAGCCAGCGATCAAGTTTACGATGATGATGCAATAGCCCGCGCACACCGTCAGCGCTGACCACGAACGCGCTCCCGGTGAAATGAGCGGGAAAGGTGTCGCGCCGGAAGCAGTCCGGACAGGAATCGAGCAACTCGATCATCTGCTCTCGACAGGCCTGTTCATGCAGCCGGTCAGAAAGGTCGAGAGAAGCTAAGATCTGCCGGAACTCCGCGCGCTTCATCGCCCTTCTCTATTAGCACTCGGCCCCAAAGTCCAGCCGCCGGCCTGCATCGCACACAAATCTTTAGAGATTTGTGCGACCGCGTCGCGGGACGTACGCGTAAGGAGCGATGCAAGTTAGCCCCTACCGCAGCCCCAGCGCATCCATCATATCGTACCAGCCGGCAGGTTTGCCAATCAGCCAGGTTGCCGCTCGCAGGGCGCCTTTTGCAAAAGTATCCCGACTCGACGCACGGTGCGTAAGTTCGATACGTTCCCCTGTTCCGGCGAAATAGACGGTGTGTTCGCCCACAATATCCCCGGCGCGGATCGCGTGCAGTCCGATCTCGTTCCTTGTGCGCTCACCAACCAAACCGCCACGTCCATAGCGAGCTGCCTCTTCGTACTCCAGGGCCCTGGTCTTCGCGATGATCTCCCCAAGCCGCTTGGCTGTTCCGCTGGGTGCATCCTTTTTTAGACGGTGGTGTAACTCCACGATTTCCGCATCGAACTCCGTGCCAAGGATAACGCTTGCTTTTTCCGTAAGCCAGAAAAGCAGGTTTACCCCGACGCTAAAATTGGGCGCGAGCAGTGTCGCGGTTTGTGCCGCGCCGGCTCTCAAGTTTTGAAGCTGGTCGATCGAATGTCCGGTCGTACCGATGACCAAAGGCTTTCTATGAGCAGCACAGCAAGCGGCTATCGTGACCGAGCCTTCCGGCTGACTCACATCAATGGCCACATCGCATTCGTCGACCAGTGACGAAAGATCAGCTTCCCGTCCGGACTTGGAAACCAGGTATTCACCAGTGGCAGTCGCGATTCGAACGATAGCCTGACCCAGGCGTCCGCTCGCTCCGTGCACGTGCACTCGGATCATACGAGCTTCATTGAGCTAAGAGTCCGGTGGAGTTTCTCCTGGTTCGCTTTTCCTAATTCGCACAGCGGCAAACGAAACTCGTTTTCGATCATTCCCATTAGAAAGAGAGCCGCTTTCACAGGGATTGGGTTGGATTCAATAAAGAGATCTTTAAAGAGTTGAAGATGCCGCAGGTGTATTTTCAGTGAATCTGCCGAACGGCCGGCCAGGAAGGAATTAACCAGCTCCGTCATCTGCTTCGGAATAACGTTTGAAGCAACGCTAACCACTCCAACCGCCCCAACCGCCATGAATGGCAGCGTCAAGGCGTCGTCTCCGGAAAGAATGGTGAACTCTGGAGGAATGAGGCTCCTTATGGCGGACACCCGTTCCGGTGAGCCACCCGCTTCTTTTATCGCCACAATGTTCTTACAGTCTCTCGCCAGCCGCGCGCAGGTCTCAACGCCAATTTCGCCCGCCGTGCGACCCGGGACATTGTACAACATCAATTTGAGCGTGGTCGATTCGGCGATCGTTCGATAGTGCCGGTAAACGCCTTCTTGAGTTGGTTTGTTGTAATAAGGACTTGCCAGAAGAGCCCCGTCCACACCCAACTTTTCTGCTCGTTGGGTGAGTTCCACCGCTTCACGGGTCGAATTCGAGCCGGTGCCCGCTATGATCTTGCAACGGCCGTGCGCTTCTTCGACCGCGAGCTCGATCACGCGCATGTGTTCTTCGTAATCCAGCGTAGCGGCTTCTCCGGTCGTACCGGTGGGAACGATCCCGTCAATGCCGTTCTCGATCTGGAACTGGATTAAATTACGAAAGGCTTTTTCATCGACCTGCCCATTCTTGAAGGGCGTGACGATCGCTGTGTAGGTGCCTGTAAACATAAGTTTTGAGCGGTTAGACAATTTCAATAGAACCTTCGAACGTGAAGTCAGCCGGACCCTTAAGCGTGACTTCCTCGAAGTTGTTTCCGGCTTTCTGAAAACCCACCTCCAGCCAATCGCCGCCTCGCACCAGAACATGAACCGGAGACCTCGCGTCGCTCAGTTCAGCGTAGATCAGGCCCGACGCAACCACGCCAGTGCCGCAAGCCAACGTCTCATCTTCCACGCCACGTTCGTAGGTTCGAATGGCTATTTTTCCAGTTTCGAGTTCCTTGACGAAATTTGCGTTAGTCCCCCCAGGCCGAAATGCCTGATGATACCGGATTTGTGCTCCCCATTGCTTGACCGCCGTTGATTCGAGGTCCTCCACAAATGTAACAACATGCGGTACCCCTGAGTTGATTGAGTGGGAAAGGAGTTTTGAGCCGCCTATGTCCAGCGTCCGGCTTAACGCCATGTGGTGGGGTTGACTCATCGCCAGCCTTACGAGTTCTCCTTCGAACGTCGCTTGACTCACACCCGCCATCGCCTCAAAACGGACTTCAGA
>JAFAJU010000098.1 GCA_019236035.1 Verrucomicrobiota bacterium
TTCCAGCACGGCTTGCCTGGTCTCTTCTTTGGATATGATTGGCAAGATCACGACATGGGCCGGCGCAATTCTTGGGGGCAGCACAGCTCCATCGTCATCGGCGTGAGTCATAATGACAGTACCCACCAGCCGAGTACTCGTGCCCCAGCTCGTCGTCCAGACGTGCTCCTGAGTCCCGTTGCGTGCCAGAAATTTGATGTCGGATGCCTTAGCAAAATTCTGACCGAGAAAATGGGACGTGCCGGCTTGAATCGCTTTGCGATCCTGTACCATGGCTTCGATGCAGAGCGTTTGCACAGCGCCCGGAAACCGTTCACTGGCGGTCTTTTCCCCGTGATAAACGGGAAGAGCCAGATGATCGCGCGCGAAGGTGGCGTAAACCTCCAACATCCGGACAGCTTCTTCGATCGCCTCACGCTCCGATTCGTGTGCGGTATGGCCTTCCTGCCACAGGAACTCCGCCGTTCGCAAAAACAAGCGCGGGCGCAGCTCCCATCGCACCACATTAGCCCACTGGTTAATCAAAATGGGTAGATCGCGATACGATTGAACCCATCTGGCAAAGGTCGAGCCGATGATAGTCTCCGAGGTGGGCCTGACTACGAGGGGTTCTGTCAGCTCGGCCGACGGGGCCGGACGCATTTTTCCGTCGGCGCCAACCTCCAGGCGGTGATGGGTAACGACAGCACATTCTTTTGCGAAGCCTTCGACGTGAGCCGCCTCTTTTTCGAAATAGCTGAGCGGAATAAACAGCGGGAAGTAGGCGTTCTTGTGGCCTGTGGCCTTGAACATAGAATCCAGTTGACGCTGGATATTTTCCCAGATCCCGTATCCCCATGGTTTGATCACCATGCAGCCGCGGACATCAGAGTTCTCTGCGAGATCGGCGGCTCGGACGACTTGCTGGTACCACTCGGCAAAATCGTCGACCCGAGTTGGGGTGATAGCAGTTTTAGGCGTTGATTCAACCATTGCCGAAAGAAAGTAAGAAGTTGGTGAAAAACTCTGCGCCGCGCTCGAGCTCGGCAATTTCTATATACTCATCTGCGGTATGAGCTTGAGCGATCGACCCGGGCCCGATCGCAATCGCCGGCGTGCCTTGCAGCGCAAAAAACGCGGCGTCGCAGAACCAGCTAGCGCCGGTGAGTCGTGATCCCAGAGCGACAAATTTCTTTATGAACGGGTGATCAGGTGACGTGTAGAGGGGAGCTGAGATCTTGATAGGTCTCACGATCGCAGGGACTCGTTGTTCCTCGAAGAAACGGGCGACGTCGGCGGCCATCGATTCCTGGCCGGGCAGAATACGGATGTCGACCTCGGCGTAACACCTGTCCGGGACAACGTTGATTTTCGCGCCGCCACGTATTCGGCCCGTGCTGACAGTGGATTCGCCTAAAACCGGATTGCACTTAACCGGACAAATCTGTGGAAATCGTTCGTTGAGAATTTTCAATGCAGCAACCATCTGATCGATGGCGTTTACGCCGGTTTTCGGCATTGAAGCGTGAACGGATCTGCCTCGCGTCTCAATTTCGATCCAGGCGACTCCTTTGTGAGTGTATACTACGTCAAGGTTCGTAGGCTCGCCTACCACCACGAAGTCGGCCAGCTTCCGCGCCGCACACATCTTGGCGCCCAATTGTTCGAACTCTTCGTCAGCGAGCCCGGCGAATCCGACAGCGACGTTTAACTTTGAAAGGTCAACCGATTTAATCGCCCAGAGCATGGCCGCCATCGATCCCTTGGTATCGCTACTTCCGCGTCCGTACAATCGTCCGTCAACTCGGTTGGCCTGAAAAGGATCCACGGTCATACCTTCAACGGTTACGGTATCTAAATGAGGGGCGAACAGGATACGCTGGCTGGCTCCTGGCGGGACAGGCCATAGGCCATAAACGTTCGGTCGTCCCGGTCCTATCTCTTCGTATTCGACCTGTGCGTGCAGGTGCTCAAGAAACCCGCCTACGAAGCGGGCCATGGCCTCTTCTCCGTGGCTTGCAGCGGAGCCGGAAGGATTTTCACTAGGGATCTGCACGAGGGCTTGGCATAGATCC
>JAFAJU010000175.1 GCA_019236035.1 Verrucomicrobiota bacterium
TATAATCCAGGCTGATCGTCTGACCCCACAAGGATCTGTCATCGAGATCATGAATCTTTGCCTGGAAAAGGGTTATTCGGTCGTACTGGCGACGTCGCCACAAAAATGAGTCAGCCGGAAGCGCGCTTTATCTTCGATTGGCGACGAAACCGATGGGATTATAGACTGCCACTGCTGATCGCACTCTCGCTCTTCGGGCACATTTTCTGCCTTTATGTTTTCCACGTCGTCTATCCAACGACCACAGCACTCCTCCCCCCGTCGGCTCAAGTGACTGTGCTGGATCCAAACAATCCGCAGGATAGAAGCTTGCTGGATTGGGTCCAAATGAACAATCCGGCAAACGTCAGCGCACCCAGCTTCGACCCGCGTCTTGTCGCGCAATTGACCCCGCAGTACAAACCCACTTTTTCCAGCCTCTCGGTTGAGCTGAAAACCTCCGATCCTTCCGGGGCGCGAGAGCAGGGCATCCCATCGATTTTCTCCCCCGAGGCGCTGCTGCCGATGCGGTCTCGAGCGGCGCAAGCGGTTCCCGTGAAGACGTTCTCCGGCCGACTGGAGATTGCTTCAACTCTGCAAGCGCGCACGCCGGTTTCACTGCCAGCGTTACCCGCCGCTTCGACGCTTTCAGAACCAACCTCGCTTTTTATTGGCGTTAATCCTAATGGAGCGGTCGATTTTGTTTTTCTCCGACAATCGAGCGGAATGAGCCAACTTGATCAGGAAGCGGAGGAATTCATTCGCACGGTAAAATTCAAGCCCGGACCGCACAGAGATTGGGGAGTGATTACGTTACACTGGGGAGGAAGCCAACCATGATTCGCGTTGAGCTGCCTGTTCTGGTTTTCATCTATCTGTTCGTTTTCGTTGCGGCTGTCTTTTCGCTTTGGATTGCATACGAGTGGCACCGTGTACGACGCGAGAAAGAGACCTTGCGTTACCGGGTTCAATGCACCATTTGTGCCTCTATTTTCGAAGATAGAACCAACGCTCTGCTCCCGCGATGCCCTCGCTGCGGCAGTTTGAACGAGAGATTTAGAATTGGAGGACTTTAACCTTATGGCAATGTTCATCGGGCGAAATCGAAAGGCCCGGACAACCTACGGTTTCGACGAAATCGCTCTGGTTCCCGGCACGGTGACCATTAATCCGAACGAAGTTGATATTGCATTCAGCGTGCAACGCAAAAATGGGGAGCCGCTCAGGCTTGCGATCCCGATTTTGGCCAGCGCGATGGACGGAGTCGTTGACGTACCTTTCGCGATTGAGATGGGTAGACTGGGCGGACTAGCCGTCCTGAACCTGGAGGGGGTCCAAACCCGTTACAAAAACCCTGAAGAGGTACTTTTGACTGTCCTGGAAGCAGACAAGGAACGCGTAACGGGTCTCCTGCAAAAGATCTATCAGGAACCGGTCCAGGAAGATCTGATTGCCGGCCGCATTAAGGAGATCAAGGACGCCGGTGTGATCGCGGCGGTCAGTTCGATCCCGCAAAAGGCGGAGCGCTACGGACGCATCGCACAAGAGGCAGGAGTCGATGTATTTGTCGTCCAAAGCACCGTCTCTACTGTTCGGCACATTTCGACCGAATACAAATCACTCGATCTCAAGGGGTTTTGCCAGGAAATGAAGTGCCCGGTGATTGTCGGTAACACCGTCGGCTATGACGTCACCCTGGAAATCATCGAATGCGGCGTGGCCGGTGCGCTCATCGGTGTCGGACCTGGCGCAGCCTGTACCTCCCGTGGTGTCCTGGGTTTGGGTGTACCGCAAGTAACCGCTACGGTCGACTGTGCGGCCGCGCGCGATTACCATTATAAGAAGACCGGTCGCTATGTGCCGATCATCACGGACGGCGGAATGAGTAAAGGAGGCGATGTTTGTAAAGCCTTGGCCTGCGGCGCGGATGCGGTCATGATCGGTAGCGCATTCGCAAAGGCCATCGAAGCGCCTGGAAGAGGATACCATTGGGGGATGGCGACACCGCACGCCAATCTGCCGCGAGGCACACGCATCCGGGTCGGGACCACTGGCCCGCTGCGGCAGATCCTTTTCGGTCCGGCGGACGTTGACGATGGAAGTCAGAATCTTGTGGGAGCGATTACGACATGTATGGGGAATGTCGGCGCCGCTAATCTTCGTGAGTTCCAGGAAACCGAAATCATTATCGCACCGTCGATTCGAACCGAGGGAAAACTCTTCCAGCAAGTGCAAATGGTGGGGATGGGCTCCAGGAATTCTTGACTCCGGATTTTATGATTTAGATTTCTGTTGCTTAACCGAAGATTGCAGTCTAACGCCGTATCACAGTCCTCATGAGCAACCGACGAGTCGTTATAACCGGTATTGGAGTGGTCTCGCCCCTAGGAAGCGATCTGAAATCGTTTTGGGAGAATCTGGTGAATGGAAAGAGTGGTATTCGTCGGATTACCCAGTTCGATGCCTCTACCATTGACTGCCAAATCGCAGGTGAAGTCGCGGATTTCAATCCATCATTGTATTTCAAGAATCCCAAGGACGTCCGGCGCGCCGATCGATTCTCACAATTCGCAAAGGCATCAGCTAAGCGGGCGCTCGAAGACAGCGGTCTGGACCTGGAGAAAGTCGATCGCAGCCGATTTGGTGTACTCGTAGGAAGCGGAATTGGGGGCCTTAAGAC
>JAFAJU010000222.1 GCA_019236035.1 Verrucomicrobiota bacterium
GGGAAAGGCCGCCAGCTTCTGCGTGGCCCCCTGGAAAAATGCCGCGGACACATCAGTGAAGGTATAGGAGTGCAACCCTCGCTCGAGCAGCCCCATAATGTGCGACGCTAATCCGCCTGTGCCCGCCCCAACCTCCAAGATGCGGAGTCCGCGACCCTCCGGCAGTTGGCGTGCGGCCTCCTGCACGGCGGCGGTTATGGCAGCGAGCCAGTGACTGGGGTAGAGGCCTTCGCCATAAAACTGTTCTAGCAATTCCGGTCCCGCCCCCGCAAACAGTACGTGCACAGCATCCTTCTCGCCACGTAGGATCGGGCCAAGTTCGGCACAATTTCCGGCGCAGAGCAAGCCCTCAGGCAGATGGCCGGAATTCTTCGAGATAAATGAGCGGAGAACTGCCTGAGCAGAATCAGCTGCGCTCGTAAAGGCGGGCGTCGGCTGGAACCCTGTGCCACACCTTTCTAGCAATCCGCGTTTCACGAGGCCAGCCATGAGTCGCTGGAACACCGGGCGCATCGGCTCCGCCACTCGGAGAGACTCCGCAGTGAATGTCGATCCACCCGCGACCTCCATCTCCTGTAAGCCGTGGGCAAGTTGTACCGCCGCGAGTTCATCTCCGGCCGCCATGGCTTCCTGAAGCTTGGCCCGGCCTCGCGTTGCGATAACCTGGTCCATTGCGCGGTGGGCCGCAGCTCGCAGTCGATCCAATGGCAGCGGTTGCTGAGAGGTCGCGCGGAATGTCGCTGGCGCCCGTTCCCAAGCGATATGGTAGACAACGTCACGGGTTTCTCCCAGGCCGCCGGAACGGCGCGCTTCCGCGACACTAATCGCGCGGAAACCGTCGACGAGCACACAAGCCTTGCCTGTTTCGTCATATAACTCGATGCCACCTTCGACAAACTCGGAACTGCACTGCCGGACACTAGCGTGGACAAGGCTCGAGGCCCCGGGCGAGCTAAGAAACAGAATTTTGGCGAACCGCACCGGCAATTTCAGCCCGGCCTTGCGATCTTCGATGGCCGCAGCGCCTGCGGAGAACGTTTGCAGCGCTCCATCAAAAAGAACCGGATGCACTGGATATTCATTTGCACGGGTTGCAATCGCCTCAGACAAGCAAACCCTGCTCGCCGCCCTGCCCGCAGCAGCTGACAGCTCGCAAATGGGCCGGAACTCGGGACCGTAGCCAAGTCCAATATCGCCAAGGTGCCCGTAAAAGCTGTCCGGATCGACCGGCTCCAAACCGTCCATGCGCGAGTCATCCCACGCCGACGACGCGAACGCCGATTCGACACGCTCGCCGCGCATCGAACCTACGACATGGAGAGACCATGCTGCTCCCTTTTCAAATCGGCTCTGGATCAAGAAAGTGCGTTCATTCGGATCATAGGACAACTCGAGGCGAACACCCGAAGCCGGATCCGGTAAAATCAGGGGCTTGCGAATTTCAAAGTCTTCCACAACAAAGGGCCGCCCCTCGAACCATTGCACGCCCGCTTCCAGCACCATTTCGACAAATGCGGCGGCCGGAAAAATGACGAGATTTTCAACCCGGTGATCTTTGAGGTAGGCCATGTGGCGGCCATCGAGCCGCGCGATCCAGGTCGGCGTTGCCCGGGGTAGTCGCATATCGAGTAACCCGCGACCACCTGGCGCCAGACGGCCCTCGCGCCAATCGGCCGCCTCTTGCCACCACCGGCTTTTGTCCCACGCATACGCTGGCAAGGAGAGCGGGCGCCGTGACGGCGTCATTGCCGCAAAATTGAGCGGTACACAGCAGCGGTGCAGATCCATGGCTGTTTCCAGCATGGACTCATGTTCACGTTCGCGACGTGCCGAAGACATCACCGAAGCCTTACCGTTGCGCCCGGAGAGGCATTCCTGAAGCGAACGCGCCAGCGCGGGATGAACGCCGATTTCCAGCCACACGTCTACGCCGTACTCCGCCAGCGCGTTGACCGCAGAGGCGAACTCCACCGGTTGCCGGACTCCGCGTCCCCAGTAGGCGGCGTCACAGGCTTCACCCGAATGCTGCCGCCCAGTCACCGTGCTGAAAAACGGGGTCGCCTCCGGTTGCGGCGTGATATCGGCCAGCGCTGCCTCCAACGCCTCTGCAGCCGGCTGCATCAAAGGGTGATGGAAAGGGTAGTCCACCCGCACGAGCCGCGCGAAAACCCCTTGGAGCTCCAGTTCCGCAGCCATGGCCTCCAGCGAGCAACGCGTTCCGGAGAGCGTCAAAGAACTAGGGCTGTTAAGTGCCGCTATGGTCACCGTACGATCATGACGCGCAATCAGTGCCCGGGCTTCGTCCTCGTCCAGACCCACCGCCAGCATCGTTCCTTCCCCTCGCGCACAATCGTCCATGAACTGGCCCCGCAGCACGATCACTCGTGCCGCTTGCTCCAAACCGAACACCCCAGCGATACAGGCCGCAGAAACTTCCCCAACGCTATGGCCGACGACGGCGGCTGGCAGAACGCCCCATGACTTCCACAGTTCCGCAAGCGCCATCTGCATTGCAAAGATGGCGGGTTGCGCAATCCCTGTCCGGTGCAGGCGAGAAGCTTCTTCTGTGCGGCTGAGCTCCTCGAGCAGCGAAAACTGAGCCCACGGGCGCATGGCTGCATCACATTTCTCGATCGTACTTCGGAATACAGGCTCGTGCCGCATCAATTCGCGCCCCATGCCCCACCACTGCGGACCTTGGCCGCTCATCACGAAAGCCACGCGCGGCCCCTGCTCGCGACGGGGCGAGAAAGCCGTGCGCATCTTTGGACTCTGCCGGCCGGCCGCGAATTCGTTGAGTTCCTGGATCACCTCTCCGATCGCGCGTGCAACCATGGTGAGCCGATGTGGGTGGTGATTACGCCTGGCGCCCAGCGTGTAAGTCAGATCCGGCAGAATAGGGGAGTTCCCATTTGTCCTAGATTGCTCATCCAACCAAGCACCCAATCGCGACGCTGATGCACGCAGAGCGTTCTCCGAGCGTGCGGACAAAACGCATGGCCACGCCCGCTCCGCGTGGGGCCACGAATGATCCAAATCGAAGACCTCGGGACGTGGAGGAAAAATTGGTGCCTTGGCAAGAATTACATGCGCATTGGCGCCACCGAAGCCGAACGAGTTAACGCCCACTAAACAAGCTTTATCTGCTTCAGGAAACGGCTCCAGCGCGGTAGGCACGCGAAGCTTCAGAGCCGCGAAGTCGATGTTTGGATTCGGCTTCTTGAAGTGTAAGCTGGCTGGAATCTGGCGATGCTTGAGCACCAACGCCGCCTTGAGCAGGCCAGCGACACCGGCGGCGGTCTCCAAATGGCCCAGGTTTGTCTTCAACGATCCGATGATCAGCGGCGCCTCGGTCGAGCGGTCCGCGCACAGGGCCTCCGCAAGGGCATGAGCCTCAATCGGATCACCCACCGCCGTCCCAGTGCCATGCGCCTCGACGTATCCGATCTGAGACGGAGAGATCCCCGCGTCTGCGCAGGCGTCGCGCACGAGTCGTGCCTGAGCCTCCGGACTTGGCAGCGAGATGCCGTTGGTGTGACCATCCTGATTCATCGCGGTGCCAACGATCACGGCATGGATCGGGTCTCCATCGGCTTGCGCCCGGGAGAGCCGTTTGAGGAGTACTACGCCAGCTCCTTCGCTGCGGACAAAGCCGTTTGCTGAGGCGTCAAACGCCTTGCATTTACCCTCCGGCGACAACATCGAGGCCTGAGAAAATCCGATGAATCCGTTCGGTGAAATCATCACCGTCACACCCCCGGCTAATGCCGAATCGCCTCGGCCCGCCCAAATATGCTCGCATGCCAGGTGCACCGCGGTCAGGGCGGACGAACACGCGGTATCCATCGCGATACTCGGCCCTCGCAGGTTGAAACAGTACGAGATACGATTGGCGGCGATGCTATGCGCACAGCCGGTAGGCGAATACGGACTGATGCCTGCATGTTCCCAGGGAGTCCCTTGGATACCTTGATAGTCATTGTGAGAAATTCCGACAAAGACTGCTAAATCGGATCCCCCCTCAAGATCGAGCACCATGCCGGCATCCTCCATTGCCTCCCATGCTGTCTCCAAGAGCAGTCGGTGCTGCGGATCCACATAGGGCGCTTCTCTGGGTGCAATTCCGAAAAACTGAGGATCAAACTGGTCGATCGCATCAACAAATCCTCCCCGTCGAGCGATCGATCGGCCTGCCAAACCCGGCTCCGCGTCGTAAAATCGCTCGACGTTCCATCGATCGGACGGCACTTCACTGATCGCTTCGCGCCCCTCTGCGAGCAGCTTCCACAAAGATTCGAGATCATTTACGCCACCGGGAAAACGGCAGCCGACTCCAATGATGGCGATGCCTTCTTTATGCATGCAGGTTTGAGTTAGCCGAAGTGGGGTGAGCCTTACGGCATTTACCGGTGATTAGTCAAGTCTCCAATGGCCAGCGTCTTATGTAACGACCCGGACCGGGCCTGCCAGCCTGGAATTATCCATTATCCGATCTAACTATTTATCGCTTCAGACGGTCAAAGTGAATCCCACATTCAGGCCCTAGTGCCAAACCAGCGTTCTTCCTGATGCATTTCTAGTGTCCTGTCCTCGGAAAATATAAACTGCCTTTGTTGCGCTTAGATAGGCCCAGTGTAGGACGCGCTCCGCGCGTCTCTGCACTTTTTTTTTATACACTCTTGCGTTCACACGCCAGTGCTTTTATATGTGAAAACACTCCATCGCCCGACAAGTCTTCGGATCATGTTTTTTTCTTTTCCCATCAAAGCATTTGCCACAGGGACGGCTTTTCTGCTGATTTGTGCAACAACCTGGGCCGGAAGCGCCACCGACCTGATTAAGAACGGCGATGCTTTAGACGTGACGTTGCAGGCCAACGCTGCACTCAGTTTTTATCTGGCAGCGGAAAGACTGGAACCGGAGAACGCGCATCTGTTGGTGTGCATCGCTCGGCAATACCGGCATCTCATGGTCGACGCCACAACCCGTGAGGAAAAAGTAAAGCTAGGCGGAATCGCGTTGGAGTACGCCCGGCGCGCCGAAACGCTCGCTCCAAATACCTGCGAGACTCAGCTCGGTCTCGCGGTCGCCTACGGGAAAATGCTACCGTTCCAGGGCCTCAAGCAGCAGACCGAGACCGCGCGCAGTATCAAGGAGGCAGCTGAAACCGCGATCAAACTCGACCCACAGAACGATTTGGCCTGGCACGTACTAGGGCGCTGGCACATGGTGCTGGCCAGTGTGACCGGAATCAAGCGCACGATCGCAAACCTCTTTTTTGGCGAACTTCCGGCTGCATCGAACGAGGACGCCGTGAACTGCTTTCAGAGGGCCATCGAACTCAACCCCACCCGTCTCATGCACTATATCGAGCTCGGCCAAACCTACGCGCAGATGGGACGCACCGCGGAAGCCCGCAGAATGATTACCAAGGGCTTGGCCATGCCGGATGTAGAAAAGGACGACCCCGAGGTCAAGCGTGCCGGACGCGAGACGCTGGGGAAACTCCAGTAACCGGTAGGCGAAGCGTCCCGCTTTGCACTCTGCAGCACCGAGCAAACCGAGACGGTTCGCCTACGCGTGGCGCGTGACAACCCCAAGGACAAGGCGACATGTGCTCCCGCGGCTCGGACGGAGCGGCTCGACTGAGCTCGCCGAAGTCCTTGCCCTATCGTCCTTGCGCTATCGCTGCGTCGCCGCGGTGGTGGCAAAGCCCGTCCAGCTTGGCAGTTCCGCCAGCCTGCCGTCAATAAAGAGGTGATGCCAGAGCTGGGTTGCCGCGACCGCCGCCAGCCCCAGTTCGACGGAAAGCCGCGGCAGGGAACCGGCTCGCAATTGGCGAAAAGCCCGCCGCCAGTGGCGCACCGCCGAAACATGAAAATAGCCCGTGCGTCGCAGCGATTCCTCACTCAACAGTTGATCGACAAACGTCGCTGATTCTATGTGAAAGCTGTCGAGCGGAGCGCGGAAAATCACTTTGCCCCGCCGGAAAACGGCTGGCGGCAGCCAACGCTCAGCTAACAGACGGAGCAGGTATTTGTCGTGGAATCCCCGCAATTTCAAACGGGGATGCAGCTTCGCCAGGAAAGCGAACACGTCCTCGTCAAGGAACGGATATCGTACCTCGACCGAGGAATGCATGGCCACCCGATCGCCCTTGGCCTGGAGCAAAAGTCCAGCCAAGGTAACCCGGGCGGCAACCCAAATGCCCCGGTTCAGTGGGTGCCAGCGTCTGGCGCGCTCCAGGTTGAGTTTCAAATCGGCCCATGGATTGGTCCGCCGCATCACTTCCAGCATCGGCTCGGCGTAAAAGCGAAGCTTGGAGAGGGCCAGCAGCCCATAGGAATCAATCCAGGCGTTGGGACCGCCGACGGATTCCTCAACGCGAGGTCTCACATCGGGCGAGAACTGTGGCACCCTGTTTAGGCGAAGATAAGCTTGCCGGATCTTGTCGCTTAGCCGAAGTGCGGGCACCAGATCCAGGAATCCGAGCAATTTGGACAACTTGTACCAGGGATAGCCGACCAGCCACTCGTCAGCCCCCTCCCCCGTGACAACCACCTTCTGTCCGCAGCTATGCACGCGCTGAGCTAACAGCAGTAAAGCCGCACAAGAGGTATCGATCACGGGAGCCTCGGCGGCCTCGATCAACCGGGGATAGGTCTTCAAGGCATCGCTGTGGCCGAACTCCTGAACGATTGGTGGTTTCGTACCGACATGACGGGCCACCAGACTGGCGGCGCTAAGCTCGTCAAGAGCGGGATCCTTGACGCGCACCGTGTAGGTAGAAATCGCCGGACCCCGAAGGTGACAAGCCAAGGCCAGAATCATGCTCGAGTCAACGCCACCCGACAAATACGCTCCCACTGGGACATCAGCCCTCAATCGCTTCTCGACCGACTGAGACAGCACACGCTCGAATTCATCCACCAGCCGGCGGGGCTCTCTTCCGGGATCCTCGTCGCCACGATCTGGAAAATCCATCTCCCAGTAAGCGCGCTCGTCGATCGCAGCTGCCCTCCCACGAACCTTTGGGCTGATCCGCAGGTAATGGCCGGGAGGAAGGAGTTGTACGCCTTCGAAACAGGTCACGGGGCCTGGTAGCGCGGAGAAGGAAAAGATGTGGTCAATGCCGTGCAGGTCGGGTCGCGCCAAAACCATCTCCGAAGCTAGAAGTCCCTTGATTTCGGAGGCGAATAGGAACCAGTCACCTTGGCGCGTCCAATACAGTGGACATATGCCGAAACGGTCCCGGCCAAGCATCAATTGACGCCGGCGCTGGTCCCAAAGAGCAATGGCAAACTGACCCCGCAAAAGCTCGAACATTCCTACCTGACGTTCTTCCCAAAGGTGCGGGATGATTTCCGTATCGCAGTGGGTGACCAGACGATGGCCGCGACCTGCCAGTTCGGCCCGCCTCTCGACGTAATCGAACAGCTCGCCGTTAA
>JAFAJU010000455.1 GCA_019236035.1 Verrucomicrobiota bacterium
GCCCGGAAGTTTCGCTACGAAATTCCGCGAGTGATCCGGCCCGACATAATTTTGACCGATGGTGGCTACGCGATTTCGGAACTCGACTCTGTCCCCGGCGGCATCGGGCTCACGGGGTGGTTGAATCAAACTTACCGCGAACTCGGCTTTGATGTCCTTGGGGGCGGAGATGGGATGATCGAAGGATTTCGAGCCATTCTTCCTCGAGGCGTGATCGCCGTCTCGAATGAATCCGAAACGTACCGCCCCGAGATGGAGTGGCTGTGCGATCAATTGACTGCAAGGTACGGCGCAGGTTGGAGCATCGCGCAGGCGGAAACGTGGAATTTTCGATCCCTGGATCCGGTCTATCGATTCTTCGAAATGTTTGACCTTCCGAATCTGCCGTCCCGGGATTCTCTGCTCGAAGCCGCTGATTCCGGCGCGTTCAGAATCACTCCACCTCTCAAACCCTATCTGGAGGAGAAACTCTGGTTCGGTCTTTTCTGGTCAAAGCCGCTGCAAAAATTCTGGCGACGCGAATTGCGGGCGAGTCATTGGTCGAAGCTTAGGTCACTGATTCCGCAGACCTGGGTGATCGATCCGGGCCCGGTGCCGCATCACGCTGTGATTCCCGGACTTGAGATTCAAGACTGGCGCGAGCTGAAGAAGTTCAGTCAAAGACAGCGGGAATATGTATTAAAAGTGAGCGGGTTTTCGGAGTTAGCTTGGGGCAGTCGCGGAGTATTTGTCGGACAGGATGTTCCCCAAAGGGAATGGTCAGATCGCATTGATCAAGCGATCGCCTCGTTCTCCGAGGGTCCGTTTATTCTGCAAAAGTTTTTTAAAGGTCGACTTGTTAAACAGCCGTTTTTCAACACCGCCACCGGATCGATTGAAACCATGATCGGTCGCGTTCGGTTGTGCCCTTATTACTTTGTTCTGTCCGAGAAGAAAGTTCGCCTCGGCGGAGCACTAGCCACGATCGCCCCGGCTGACAAAAAGATCGTCCACGGCATGCGCGATGCAATTATGGTTCCCGCCGCAGTGGATCTGAGTTGAAGGTTTGGGGTTTGGAGTCCCTAGTTCCGGGCTCGGGGTTCGGAGTTCCGGGTTTGGAGTTCCCCCGAACCCCGAACCCCGAACGCCGAACTCCCCGTCACACCGCGATCTGCACCTCGCTCCCCAGCGCGACTGAGTCTGCAACGGCTTGGACCACGCGCATGTACTGAACTCCGACCGCGAAACTGGGTTGCGGCTGAATGCTGGCGGGGGATCGAACTGCAGCGATGAAGTCTTCTTCAACACGCCAACGCTGTTCTAGTTCAGGTGGGATATCGATTTCGCTGGCGTCTTTTTCTTCGAGCCGGCCTCCAATGATTCGATCCGTGCTGAAGTCGTATGATAGCATCCCCTGGTTTCCGAACACCTGCAGGCGATCTGAGGTCTCGAAAAGCGCCACGCCGCTAAACTCCATGACCCCTTCCATCCCACTTTCGAACTTGCAAAGGACGGTGACCATGTCCGGGATTCTGATTTCGTAACCGTAGCGAACCGGGTTGATCATCTTTTGATGCGCAAAGACATGCGTAATCGGACCAAACCATCGTTGCACGACCTCGGCGTAGATCCCGAGTGTCAGGACATTTATTCCCGATAGCTCATCGCGCTGTCTCCAGTGCGGAGGAGCGTCCGGATTAATGTATGCCCCGGAGAGGCTCTGCAGCCGAAGATGGTGGGGATGTCCGAGAAAATCCTCGGCCAGCAACTTTTGCATGAAAAGGCTGCCTCGAAGACCGTGTGGAGGCGGGCATACCATGGTCACCAGGTGCGGATTGCGCTGGGCGGCCGCAAACATTTCCTCCGCCTCAGAAAGATTCATCGCCATGCGCGCTTGGGTAAACACATGTTTGCCGGCTTCAAGCGCGGAGAGCGCGACCGTGGAATGTAGATACGGTGGAGTGCCAATCCACACGATGTCGATATCCGGGAGGGAGACGAGTTCAGCCCAGTTTCCGTAGGGCGTTGCCTCCGGAGCATATTCTGTGCAACACTTCTCAGAGCTTTCGTACGAGGAGTTGCAAATCGCGACGACCTCGACATCGGGAATTTTCCTGAGTGCCGGCAGATGCCGGGTCTTGACGACGGTTCCGGCGCCAACGATCCCTATTTTCAGTTTAGAATGGCGCGATGCCATGGCGAAGTCTTTCAGTCAGACAGTCTGAACGTGTATTCGTTGAAAGCGAAGACAAATCGACCCGCACCAGCCTGCATCGCTCACAAATCTTCAGAGATTTGTGAGCGATGCAGGCTCCGGCAGCAGAATCCTCCGGCTACGCCGGACCATCCTGCTGCTCTTTGAAGAGAAGCGTTTAAAAGTAGGTTGTTCCGAATTCTTAATTGCAAAAACACCTCTTGAACAGACGCGCAGCGTCTGTTCAAGAGCTTTCTAGCCCGCAATGAGCTCGTCGATTCTCCCACCGCGTGATTTTGCGGGCTAGAGTTTATTGAAAAAATGCCTCCGGCCTGATCATCGCGGGTGGAGTACAGATTCGCTGCACACACTGTTCCCAGGTTTCCTGCCCGTTCAGAATCTCGATTTCGACGCGTAAATAATAGATAGGAACTTCCAGGGGATTGATTATCGGGAAACGAACGGCATCCTTCTCAGTTGTGATCACCGCGCTGACGTCGCGGCGGACACATCGTTGAAGGAATAAGTTCAATTCTTTTTCGACATAACGATGGTGGTCTGCGAAATGACGCGACAATTCGATCTTCGCTCCCAAATTGCGCAGACCCTCTTCAAAGCTTTCGGGCGCAGCGATACCGCACAATGATCCAATGTACAATCCCTTGAGACAATCGAGCGGCAATCGCTCATCCTTATAGACATGCTTGAGATAAAGCGGTTTGTGGGTGCACTCGATGATTTCCGCTGTTCGGTTGTAACGCCGAATTCTCTGAATCAGATCATGGTTCGGCTCGCCATTACATTTTGTGATGAAAATATAGCTTGCTCGTCGCAGGTTCCTGGGAGGTTCGCGCAACGTGCCGCGGGGGAGCAGATGCTCATTGCCGAAGGGTGCCTGACGATCGATCAGGACGATGTCGAGCCGATGCTTCAGGTGAAGATATTGCAGACCGTCGTCGAGCAAAAGAGTGTCAACGTCGAGTTTCTTCAGCGCATGCAACCCCGACTTCACCCGATCCTTGTCCACCACTACTGCTACTCCCGTGAGATTGGAAGCGAGCATGTAAGGTTCATCTCCGGACATCGCTGAGTCTAGCAACACGCTTTTGCCATCGGAAACAACTCTAGGCGGAACTTCCAGACCCGGAGCCAGCAGTCTCTTCCACCAGTTTTTCTCCTGCCGCCGATCGACGCTCTTGTAACCGCGGCTTAGAATGGCTACGCGACGGCCGCCCTTCTGGAGCGCTCGCGCAAATTTTTCGACCACGGGAGTCTTTCCTGTGCCCCCGACGGTGAGGTTTCCAATACTGATGACGAGGCATCCTAATTGGCGTTCTTTCAGAATCCTTTTGCGATACAGGTAAAGTCGGAACTGAACGATAGACAGGTAGACAAATGACAGAACCCGAAGAACGGTCCGCAATAGGGTCGCGCGGAATCCGTGCCTCTTCTCGAGAATGACCTCGACCGCATATTGTTCAAGGTCATCCAACCTTCTTCGCATGCTCACGCTTCTATAGGAAACGAGCGCCCTCGTTGTCGGCGCTTACAATCAAGGTTTTCGCGTTCTGTTCAGGCGCCGCCGCCGCGATCGCCGCGGCCACCTCTTTGCCATCCGAAAGTGTGAGGCAGGCCACCGTGGATCCCGAGCCGCTCAGAAATCCGCCTAAGGCACCGGCCCCTGCTGCAGCCTTTAGGACCTTGGGTAGGAATGGCACAAATTGTTCGCGGAAAGGCTGATGAAGGTGATCTAGAAAGGCGTCCCGCAGATATCCGTATTGTCTGGACGCGAACGCTGCCGTTATCAGGCTGGCGTTCGCCAGATTCTCAACCACGGCCTGGCGTGGGAAAACGCTTGGCACAACTGTTCTGGCCTCGCTGGTCTTCACTTCAAAGTCTGGGACGAACAACACAAACTTCAGTGCTGGATCGATGTCAAATCGTGCGACACGCTTGATCGTCTTTGCGATGACAGTAAAGCCGCCGAAGAGCGCAGCCGCTGCGTTGTCCGGATGCCCTTCGAGTTCCGCGCAGAGAGAGCAGAGTTCCTCCTGCGAGAGACGGCGGTTTGTCAGTCTATCGAGCGCCATCAGGACGCTCAATCGAATAGTGACACTGCTGCCGAGGCCTCGCGCTCGCGGAATATCGCCCTCGATCGAGCACCTGACAGGGAATGGTTTTTCCCCGGTGCGACGAAAAAACAGTTCTGCTGCATCCGACACAATTGCCAGAGTTGGACCCTCGTTTAACCCGACCTCGATGCTTATCCGATTCCAAAGGCGCAAAGCGGCTCCCAGACAATCAAAGCCCGGACCGAGGTTGGTCGTCGACGCTGGAACCTGAATAGTGAGCGGCATAGCGAGTTAAAAGCAGGAGACTGGACCACG
>JAFAJU010000462.1 GCA_019236035.1 Verrucomicrobiota bacterium
CCGACCAGCAATCGTTTCAGATAAAGCTCCGGAGCGATTCGCAGGAAAAGATCCAAATTCAGGGCATTGTGGTGGGTCTTGAACGGCTCAGCGGCAGCTCCACCTGCCATCGGCTGCATCATCGGCGTTTCGACTTCCAGAAAACCTCGATTGTGCAGGAACTGTCGAATCTCCCGGACGATCCGAATTCTGCTGAGGAAGACGTCGCGTGACGCCGCGTTAGCCACCAAATCCAGGTATCGCTGCCGGTTGCGAATTTCGACATCACTGATGCCATGCCATTTGTCGGGTAGCGGACGCAAGGTCTTCGATAGTAATTGAAACTTTTCCACGCGAACGGTCGGTTCTCCGGTTTTGGTGAGAAAACATTCCCCTTCGACTCCGATAAAGTCGCCCAGATCGATGAGTTCAAAGATTGCCGCTTGCTCCGGCGAGAGCTCTTTCAGGTTCACATAGATTTGGAGGCGTCCACTGACGTCGCTGAGGTCAAGGAACTGGCTTTTGCCCATATTGCGATGAGCGGTGATTCGGCCCGCCAAACGAACCCGTTGCCCCTCTACGAAGCCTTGACGGACCTCTCCAATCGTTCCGGAAACATCGAACCGGCCGCCGAATGGATTTATGTTTTGCTCGACTAACTTCCGTAGCTTTTGACGGCGGAAAGCGAGAAGTTCGTTTTCTTCCATGGAACGCTGAATTAAAGCTGAAAGTCTGGACGAGTCCAGCCTCAGGCATGCTCATTCCGGGTAGAGCCGCGCTGAGACGTAGGCGAACCGTCTCGGTTTGCTCGGCCTTGAAGAACGCAAAGAGGGGACGGTTCGCCTACTTTGCGCTTCCGTTGACGCTGACGGGAACGCGTCGCTACCCGGCTCGGGGACAGGACACTATCCCTCAAACTTACCATACCGCTCGTCAATGATGACGTCCCGGTAGGTCTTTCCAGATGGAATCATAGGCAAAACATGTTCGGTATAAGGCGTCATCACATCCAGGATGTAGCATTCATCAGCATCCAGCATTCGTTGCAATGCCGGTCTGAGTTCTTTTTTCTCAATGACCCGCTCGCATTTCACCCCGAATCCGCGACAGAGTTCGACATAGTCCGGATAGATCCGCTCCCGATCTTGAGGATCACCTAAGAAAGTGTGGCCGCGATTGCTGTTGTAGAACCTATCTTCCCATTGCACAACCATCCCAAGATGCTGGTTATTGATGATGACCGACTTGGCGGCAATCCCTTCGGCGTGGGCGCACGCGAGCTCCTGAACGTTCATGAGAAATGAACCGTCTCCATCCACGTCGATCACCTGGCGATCCGGAAAAGCAACCTTCGCCCCGAGCGCGGCTGGAAAGCCGAACCCCATCGCGCCAAGCCCTGCAGAGGTAAGAAACTGGCGGGGAGTATTAAAGTCGTAATATTGCCCCGCCCACATCTGGTGCTGTCCCACCCCTGTGGTAATGATCGCCTCGCCCTTGGTCATTTCGTATAAAAGCCGGATGACATGCTGCGGTAAAATCCCGTCGTCCGTATCCTTGAAATCGAGCGGATAGCGCTCCTTCCATCGCCGGATCTGTGCCAGCCAGTCTGGAAACAAACGAAAATCCGTCGAGTAACGCTCAAATCCACCCGACGCCAGCAAACGATTGAGCTCCCCAAGAGCGTATTTCACATCGCTGAGAACAGGCAGTTTGACGATCTTGTTCTTATTTAATTCCGAGAAGTCAATGTCGACGTGCACGATCGTGCCATGCTCGGCGAACTTCTCGACCTTTCCAGTGACCCGGTCATCAAAGCGAACGCCCAACGCCAGCAGAAGATCCGATTCGTTGACGGCGCAGTTAGCGTAGACGGTTCCATGCATACCGAGCCACTTTAGGGAAAGCGGATGTGCTTCCGGAAAACCGCCGATACCCATAAGCGTCGTGGCCACAGGGATTTGCGTCCGTTCGGCAAACTCCAGCAATTCACTCGCGGCGTCCGCAGAGATGATCCCGCCTCCAGCATAAATCATTGGCCTCCTGGCCGATTTAATCAGCCCGATGATTTCATTCAGAGCGACCGGATCCGCTTTCGGTGGCAGCTGATAACCGCGCAACGTTAAATCGTTCGGGAAAACCGGTTGCGCCATCTGGTTCTGGATATTCTTTGGAACGTCGATGATAACCGGACCTGGCCGCCCGGTACTCGCAATGTGAAAGGCTTCCTTCACCACGCGCGGAATTTCATGGATGTCCATGACCAGGTAACTGTGCTTACAGATTGGCAGCGTCATTCCGAACACGTCGGTCTCCTGGAAAGCGCCGCGCCCAATCATCTCCTGGGGAACCTGGCCCGTGACCGCCACCATAGGAATTGAATCCATGTAGGCGTCAGCGATCCCGGTGACCAGATTCGTCGCGCCCGGGCCGGAAGTTGCCATGCAAACGCCCGGCTTCCCGGTGGCCCGAGCGTACCCTTCGGCCGCAAAGCTTCCTCCCTGTTCGTGCCGAGGAAGAATCGTCCGGATTTTCTTAGACCGAGTCAGGGCCTGATGGATCGGCATACTGGCGCCGCCTGGATAAGCGAAAATTACCTCTACACCCTCCCGCTCCATAGCAGTGACGAGGATCTCGGCGCCATTCATAGTTTCGCCCCGTGCCGGGGCCTGACGCGTAATAACTGGTTCTTTTGCGGTAGAGGTTTTCATAAAAACGGTCGCGTAGTATACGGGGAGACTGCCCGGGGATCAATGGCTAAAGGCCGGTCTGAATCCGGAGCCCGTTTCTTAAATTAATGATTCCAAACAAACTGTTTTTAAATTCCTCTTGCTAGAAAGACTAACGCTCGAACCCATTCGCAACTTTCCCAATGCCATCCATTCACAACGCCAAACTCCTCCTTCCCAACTGCATCATCCACCAGGGATGGATTTCCTTCGAAAACGAAACAATTTCTGCAACTGGCGTAGGGATGCCGCCGCGGATCGACGAATCATTCGACGCTGAAGGACTGTATCTAGCTCCGGGGTTCATCGATCTCCACGTGCATGGCGGTTGCGGCGCTGATTTTCTCGACGCAACAGCGGAGGCATTTGCAACTATCTCTCGTTTCCACGCGGCTGGCGGAACGACTGCACTCGCTCCGACGGGCGCGACCTCAACTTATCAGCAGTTTGAGGTTCTTCTTGCCATAGCCGGAAAGGCTGTGACTGCCGGGCGCTTGCTCCCTGTACATCTGGAGGGGCCACATCTCGCCGAAACAAAGGCCGGTGCCCAGAACAAGGCGTTGTTCATATATCCGCAGCGCCAACAAATCGACTGGCTTGTCAGCCGCGCATCGCAAATCGGCACCGTCACGGTGGCACCGGAGCTTCCAGGCGCGCTTGAATTCATTCGTGCCGGGGCTGATGCCGGCATTTTGATGAGCGCCGGTCACTCCGAAGCGATGGATGAGGATATGAATGCCGGCGTTGTTTCCGGTTTACGAAAGGTCACCCACCTTTATAACGCCATGTCTTCAGCGAAAAAGATCGGATTATTCCGGCAAGCCGGCTTGCTTGAGTTTGCCTTGGCCACTCCCGACCTCTATTGCGAGATCGTCGCAGATGGCGTTCACGTATCGCCGACTCTGTTAAAGTTAGCTTACCAGGCTAAAGGTCCGGAAAGAATGATTCTCGTCACTGACGCACTCGCGGGCACAGGGCTGCCACCGGGGAGCCGGTTCAACCTCGGAAACTATGTCTGCAAGGTCGCCAACGGGTACGGAGTTCTGGAGGATGAATCAGCGCTGGCCGGAAGCCTGGCACGGATGATCGATCTGGTTCGAAATATGACTACCTTGGTGCAGGCACCCTTATATGAAGCGGTCCGCATGGCTTCGCTAACACCCGCGGAAGCTCTCGGGTGCTCCGATCGTCTTGGCTCGCTGGAAACAGGTAAGCTGGCTGATTTTGTGCTCTTCGACGATCGGTTTCGGGTTCGCCGGACCATGGTCGGCGGCAACACCGTCTACGAGAATAGGGATAACGAGTGTTCCTAACTGGCCACCAGGGCGGTTGAGTGGTAAGGAGAACTCATATGATGACGCGACGCGAAGCAATTAAAGCTGTAGCTCTAACTGCCGGGGCTTTAACCGTAGCTCCCTCATTTCTTCAGGGGGAGACTTCCGATTCGAGCGCCGGTAGTTCAACATATCCCTTCAAACTGGCTCCCCTCGGCTACCCCTACGATGCGCTCGAACCTTACATCGACGCGCTCACCATGCAGATTCATCATGATAAACACAATGGCGCTTACGTCGAAAACCTGAATAAGGCGCTCGCTCAGGCACCGGAATCGATCCAGAAGATGTCCCTGGACGAATTGTTACTAAACCTCGACAAAATTCCGGATAACATTCGAACCGCGGTGCGGAATAATGCCGGCGGCCAATACAATCATTCCTTCTTCTGGAAGCTTTTGAAGAAGAACGAGGGAGGGAAGCCCAGCGGCGAGCTCGCCACGGCCATCAACACGACCTTCAGCAGTTATTCGGGATTCCAGGAAAAACTCTCGGAAGCTGCCTTAAAGGTGTTCGGGAGCGGCTGGGCGTGGTTGGTCACCGATGGCAAAAAGCTCGAAATTACGACGACCCCGAACCAGGATTCCCCTATTTCAAAACCAAACGAGAAAGAAATTCCGATCGTTGGCATCGACGTTTGGGAACATGCCTACTACCTCAAATACCAGAATCGCCGTGCAGAATACGTCAAGGCATTCTGGAACGTGATCAACTGGGACTACGCCGCTGAGCGCTATGCTGCCGCCCTGAAGGGCTAAGGCGTTCGGGGTTCATAGTTTGGGGTTCATAGTTCGGGGTTCATAGTTTGGCGTTCATAGTGCGGCGTTTCGGCTGCTCGGCCGATATCGCTTATACCCTTTTTGTGCCATTGGGCGGCGGTAGGGCGAAGCTGAGAAGTCGTGCTCCTCCTCGTCCTCGAAAACTTCATATCTCGCGATCGGAGTGATGAAACAAAATAATTGCCGAAGGAACCGGCTCCCTTTTCGGCGCCTAAGTCCCACAGATCGAGCACGAGCACGAGCACGAGCACGATTCCCCCAACTTCGGAATCTGGGCTTAATCGGTTCCTCTTGCATCCCGGTCCGTCCGCCGCTTAATTCGCGATTCCATTCCGTATGACGCGCTTGTTTGATCTAAACCCGCAACAACTCGAAGCGGTCAAGGCTACCCAGGGTCCGGTTTTGATTCTAGCGGGCGCCGGCACCGGCAAAACGTGCGTCATCACCACCCGGATCGTTTATCTGCTGCACCAAGGTGCCGCCGCTGAGAGCATTCTTGCCGTTACCTTTACCAACAAAGCGGCTAACGAAATGCGCGCTCGGGTCGCCGCTATGTTGGAGAATGTCCCGGCTCGTAAACTAACCATTTGCACTTTTCACGCACTGTGCGTCCGGATCCTCCGCCAGGATATAGACAAGCTAGGTTACAAAACTAACTTCTCGATCTATGATGAAAGCGATCAATTAGGTCTGATTCGCAAGATCATTCCGCGATTGGCTTCAAGGGAGGAGAAGTTGGATCCGCATTTGGCGCGAAGCTTTATCAGTAAAGTCAAAAATCAGGGCTCGCCACCGTTGCCATCCGACAAGGCTTTAGCGGCTGCAGTATTCCATCGTTATCAGGAAGAGCTCAAGGCGTTTAACGCCGTCGATTTCGACGATTTACTAGTTCTCACCGTCCGATTGTTAGGCGAATTCGCTGATGTCCGGACCAAATGGGAAAATCGCTTTGCGTTTATCATGATCGACGAATTCCAGGACACGAACCGCTTACAACTCGAATTAGTACGTCAACTCGGCGGCGTTCACAGGAATGTCTGTGTGGTTGGCGACGATGACCAAAGCATTTACGGTTGGCGCGGAGCAGAAATTTCGAACATACTTGATTTTGAACATCATTTTCCGCGTCCGAAGCTTGTTAAGCTCGAACAGAACTATCGGAGTACAAATGCAATCCTTGGCGCGGCTAATAGCATCATCCGGCACAACCCGCGACGGCGACCAAAATCTCTTTGGAGCGAAAACGGGGACGGCGACGCGATTCGAGTTATCCAGGTGCCGGACGATCGTGAGGAAGCTGATTTTGTAGTTGGCGAAATTCAGAGACAACAACTAGCTGATCAGAACCCTTGGACGGATTACGCGGTGATTTTTCGAATGAATGCCCAATCCCGCCTGCTCGAGGAGAATCTACGGCGTTTACAGATCCCCTACCGCATCGTCGGTGGACACAGTTTTTTTGAGCGGCGGGAAGTCAAGGATTTGTTGGCATATTTGGCGTGTCTGACTAACCCGCAGGATGATGTTAATTTGCTGCGGATTATTAACACCCCGGCACGAGGCATCGGAGCTTCTACAGTCGAGTTGGCCATTCAAGAGAGCAACAACTCAAAAGCAAGCATTTTCGAAACACTCGAATCAAAGGGTTTCCGGGAACTGCTCAGCCAGCGTACCCGGGAGTCTGTCCGGAAATTCACGGAACTCATTGACGACTATGAGACGAAGGCAAATCAGCCATTGGCAGACATTGCCCAAGTGGTCGAAGAATTGCTTGCTCGGATCGACTATTTCCAGGATTTGCGGCGCGCCTGTAAGAGTCCGGAAGAAGCACTTAACCGCGAGGAGAACGTGCGAGAGTTGCTCCGTGCATTGTCGGATTATCAAGCAAGATCGACCGACGGGTTGCCCGGATTTCTGGCCGAAGCCGCACTCAACGAGGATCGCGCAGAGGAGGCTGATAACGGCACTGCAGGAGTGACCCTGATCACGTTTCATGCTGCCAAAGGGTTAGAATTTGCCAACGTCTTTTTGATCGGACTGGAGGATGGACTCTTGCCTCACAACCGGTCCCGGCTTGAGGGAAGCCTGGATGAGGAACGCAGACTTTTTTACGTTGGAATCACCCGCGCGAAAAGCAATTTGACCATCACCCATTGTGCGAATCGCGTGAAGTATGGGAATTCAACACCGTGCCAGCCGAGTTCGTTCTTGAAGGACTTGGATTCACGCTACTGCGAGCGACTTAACTTTTATGAACTGACAAACAAACCTGCCAGCGAAGGGACCGCCCGGTCGCATTTTACGAAGATGCGTCAGCTTCTGGGGGGCGATTGATCGACCGTATATAGTTACCAGCCTGCGTCGCTCACAACACAGTGTGTAGTCGCAAACAAATCGTACTCGTCGTCGTCCTCGATCTTTGAGACGTTGCGTCGTGACGCGCCGCGGCTCGGGCGGAGCGGCTCGACTGAGCTCGCCGAAGTCCTCGCCCTACCGGCACACGGGCGGGACGCCCATGCTACAATATAGACATTCTGGGCATAAAACCCGCCAACTGGGAGTTGATTCGGAACTCTGAAAGCGTAGTGTAGCACATTCGGAACGTAGACTTCGACTATAAGCTGCAACGAACAGCAAACATTGATTTTTCAGTGTTCCGTCCTTCTTTCACGAACCTTCCTCTCGATCCCTATATTCAAGGAACCTTTCGGCGGCGCCGGTTCTCAAGATTTACGGGTCCGGCGGAGAGCCTCTCTCGCCTCGAGCACAAATATTTCGAGCAAAGCATTTCGGTAAACAAGCTCGCCGGCGGAATTAAGCGCGATTTTCCAGAGTTGGAAGATCAACTTGTAGCCCTCCCGGAGTTCCAGACGCTCGTCACACGATTTGTGGATTTCTCTAAAATCGATCCTGAGACGGCGGAAATAGGTATACACCAGATTCGCATTATTGCTTCTCCGGAGGAAGTTGGAGAACCTGCTCCGGAAGGAATCCACAAGGACGGATTTGATTTCGTCGGGATCTTCTGTATCGATCGCCGCAACCTGGTTGGCGCGGAAACCCACCTATACGAGGATCCGAACGCCGCGCCGATTTTCGCGAAGGAACTACAACCAGGCGAGTTTGTGCTGGTGAACGACCGGCGGCTTTATCATTTCACGAGCAGAATCAAACCTGCGGGAGCCGGAGAGGGTACGCGAGATGTTTTTGTCATGACCGCGTGAGGGGCATGGAATCATTTCCGATCACCTGGGTCCGGGAGCAGTTTCCGGCCCTGAGATTGTCGGTCGATCGGGTGCCGGCGATTTTCCTGGACGGACCCGGCGGAACCCAAGTCCCCGAATTTGTAATTCGGGCTGTCAGCGACTATTACCGGACATCCAATAGTAACCTGGGTGGTCGATTTTTGACGAGCCAGAACACGATGGACATCGTCGAGCGAGCCAGGGCCGCGCTCGCAGAATTTCTTAATGCCAAGCATACGGAGGAAATCGTCTTCGGTCAGAACATGACAAGTTTGACCTTCTGTCTCAGCCGCGTCCTGGCAAAGAGTTGGGCGCCTACCGCCGAGGTCATTGTGACTTCGCTTGACCACGACGCAAATATCTCTCCCTGGCGCCTGGCGGCTGCAGAGAAGAATATAACCGTTAAAACCTGGCAATTCCGGAAGGAAACCTGCTCCCTCGACCTCGAGGATCTGCGAATGTTGATCAGCAACCGAACCGCCCTGATTGCCGTCACCCTGGCCTCCAACGCGGTGGGTTCACTTGTCGACATTCAATCCCTAGGCAAGCTCGCGAAGCAGGTCGGAGCCAAAGTCTTCGTCGACGCCGTACACTTTGCACCGCACGGCAAGATCGATGTGCAGACATTGGGCTGTGATTTTCTGGCCTGCTCAGCGTACAAGTTTTTCGGACCACACATAGGCGTCTTTTGGGCACACCAGGAGTGGCTAACGCAAACGCAGAATTTCAAGGTCCGCCCGGCATCGGACCAACCGCCTGGTAAGTGGGAAACCGGCACCCAAAGTTTTGAAAGTATCGCCGGAACCCTGGCCGCGCTCGATTATCTCCGCAACCTGGCGAACCGGACAAGTGCAACGACGTCCCTGGACGCTGCCATGGATTCCGTTCGGAGGTATGAGCTCGGTTTGAGCGAACGGTTCCTTGCGAGTCTCGCTCGGAATCGGCGCGTGAAGGTCTATGGAATTTCCGATCCCAAGCAGGTGGCAAGGCGTACCCCCACGTTTGCTCTCCGCGTAGAAGGTGTCCATCCGGATGTCGCAGCAGAAAAGCTGGGCAAGCGCGGAATTTTCGTCTGGAGCGGCCACTTCTACGCGGTGGACCTGATCGAAAGACTCGGTCTTTCCGACCAAGGTGGAGTTATCCGCGTGGGCTTCGTCCACTACAACACAGTCGAAGAAGTAGATCGGATCTTGGAAGCGTTGAAAGAGCTTTGAGACTTTGCACCTTCTTTGAGAAATTCAATGGATCACAGCGTGGGGGCACTTACTCAAGAACCTCGAAATGGCTCATCAATCTGAAAAACTTATATCGGTCGTCGAGTTCCTTTCTGGAAAGCGACTTGATTCGGTCCAGGCTGAAGGACTCAACACAAAAGCTGGCCAGTAAACTGCCGTACACGAGGGCCTTCTTCAAATCGGCGAATTCAAACGCTTCCTTCTGCAGGCTCGCCAGATAACCTGTAAAACCGCCGGCAAAAGCGTCCCCCGCTCCGGTGGGATCGCGGATGTCCTCCAGGGGAAACGCACCGCAGCTGAAGAATCGATCGGGGCTTAACAGCAAGCACCCGTGTTCGCCCTTTTTAATGGCGACAAACTTCGGTCCAAGCCGGAGAATATTCCGACCAGCTTTGATCAGGCTCGCTTCCTCCGTCAATTGGCGGGCTTCGCTGTCATTCAACACGAGAAGATCCACGCGTTTGAGCAGATCGAGCAGCGCCGGTCGGGTCGTCGTTATCCATAGGTCCATCGTATCTGCGACGATGAACCTGGGATCTTCCAACTGCTCCAGAACGTGGTTTTGTAGCACCGGGCTAATGTTCCCTAAAAGAATGATCGGTGTCGTCTTGTACGAATCCGGTAGCTTTGGTGTGAAGTTCTCGAACACGTTGAGCTCGGTGCTCAGCGTCTTCCGCCGATTCATGTCCCACTCGTACTCGCACGACCAACGGAACGTCTTCCCGTCAGCTACCTGCAAGCCGTCGAGACCGATTCCTCGCGACTGGAACAGTTCGATATGTTCTCGGGGAAAATCCGAACCAACGATCCCGACGAGCTTCACGGGAGTAAAAAAGCTTGCGCTGATCGATGCGTATGAAGCCGAGCCACCTAGGACTTCACGGTGCTCTTCGAGCTGAGTTTTAATGCTATCGATTGCGATAGATCCAAGGACTAGAACTGACATAGGTTGTGTAACAGAGGCAAATCCGTGTACCACATCCCCAGGTGATCGCACGCTAAATTTTGGGGCCGCAAAGGACCTTTTCCGCCGCCGCAGGATCCTGAGCCTAATCGCGAATTACAAAACCGCAGATTCCGCATCTCCTAGCGGTTTATCTCGCCGCACCGACGTACTTTAGTTGTCTGCCCGCCGCGTAAACGGAACAAAGCGAACAGGGCACATCACCCGTTTTCGGAGTGCACCCGGGAACTTTTCAATGAGCAATAATTCC
>JAFAJU010000509.1 GCA_019236035.1 Verrucomicrobiota bacterium
CCGTCTAAGCTCAAGGGATAAAGTTGCTCCAGACGTACCAGAGCAGCGTCGCCGACCCGGTTCGTCTCAAGGTAATTAGCCAGATCATAATAAACCTTACCGCTGCAGAAGATCAGCTGGCTGACTTGCTTCGGGTCCCCCAGGCAGGTCGGTCCAAGGACCGGTTGGAAGGCTGCCTCGGTGAAGTCCTCGATGCGCGAAGTCGCTTTCTCGTTTCGTAACAGCGATTTCGGCGTCATGAGCACGAGCGGCTTACGGAAATCTCGCCGGACCTGGCGGCGCAACACATGGAAATACTGAGCCGGGGTAGTGAGATTGCAGACCTGGATGTTGTCCTCTGCACAAAGTTGCAAGAAACGCTCCAAGCGCGCGCTCGAATGTTCGGGCCCTTGCCCCTCGTACCCATGCGGCAGCAAAAGAACAATGCCACTCGGTCGTTGCCATTTCGATTCGGAGCTCACAATAAATTGGTCAATAACCACCTGAGCGCCATTTGCGAAATCGCCAAATTGCGCCTCCCAGAGGCAAAGCATTTCGGGGTAATCGAGCGAGTAACCATAGTCGAAGCCCAAAACAGCTGCCTCAGATAGCATGCTATTGTAGACACAGAATCGGGCTTGCCCCTCTTTCAGATTCCCGAGCGGAATGAATCTCTCCCGGGTTGAGGCATCGTAGAATACACAGTGGCGTTGACTGAAGGTCCCACGCCGGCTGTCCTGCCCGGACAACCGAATCGGCGTCCCCTCAATAAGAAGAGCGCCAAAGGCTAAGGCCTCTCCGAAAGCCCAGTCGTACGGCCCACCTCCCTCGTGCTGCCTTCGCCGCCGATCAATAAGCAATTTCTTGATCTGCGGCTGCACACGAAATCCATCCGGTACCCGGGTAATTCGCCCTACGATGAAATCAGCCATTTCCTTTGAAATTCGGGTCTCGGGCTCGCGATGGCTGTAGGGAGGTTGAAATACCGCGGTCGACTCTTCGAAGCCGCGATGAAAATCCTTTTTTGACTTCACCTCCGACGTCTGGACCTCACCGAGCGCGATTTCGAGCCGACTCCGGAACTCTCTTTCCAGAGTATTTGCCTCCTCCGCCGTGTGCGCTCCCGCGGCCAACATCCGATCCGTAAAGAGTTTCGTAACGCTCGGGTGCGCGTGGATTCTTTTATAAAGCCTAGGCTGGGTAAAGCTCGGTTCGTCGGTTTCATTATGCCCGTATCGCCGATAACAGTACATGTCCACCACGATGTCCCGGGTAAATTTTTGCCGGAACTCCAAAGCGAGCTTAGCGAGAAATTCCACGGCAATCGGATCATCTCCGTTCACATGAAAGATCGGCGCTTCAATCATTTTCGCCACGTCCGTGCAGTACATCGTTGAGCGCGCTTCAGCCGGCAGGGTCGTGAAACCAATCTGGTTGTTCACGATGACATGCACGGTGCCGCCGGTCTCATAGCCGGGCAATTGAGACAGGTTCAACACCTCGGCCACAATCCCCTGACCGGCAAAAGCCGCGTCCCCATGAATCAACAGCGGCAAAACCTTCTTTCGTTCCTCAGTGTCCAGCAAAATCCGCTGGCGCGCTCGGGCCTTGCCTTCAACCACTGGATTGACAATTTCGAGATGGCTGGGGTTGGCCGTAAGCAGGATGGCCACTTCCGCACCCGAGTCCGTTTTCCGTACGCTTTCGTACCCTAGATGATACTTGACGTCGCCATCGCCGGCCACGAGGTCGGGTATGTAGTTCTCGGAAAACTCTTTGAAGATCATGTTGTACGATTTCCTAAGAAAATTCGCCAACACTGTCAGACGACCGCGGTGAGCCATCCCCATAACGATCTCCCGAATACCCGTTGCGGGGCAACCGGCGAGGATCGTCTCCAGGATCACCATTAGACTTTCGGACCCCTGCAACGAGAAACGCTTTTGACCGATGAACTTGGTGTGGACGAACTGCTCGAAGGTCTCCGCTTCCAGCAGACACCGCAGCAGCCTTTTTTGGGACTCAGCATCAGGTTGCCCGAGAGCGATCCGAGCTTCCATCCTTTCGCGCACCCACTCGCGCACTGTCTCGTTCTGGATGTGCATGAACTCGACGCCGATTGGGCCACAGTAGATAGCCTGCAGCGTCTCGATCATCTCCCGCAAGGCCATGGGGCGCGAATTTTGAAAGTACCTCGATGAAACGACAGTATCGAGCGGCACATCTTCTAATCCCAGAGAGGTCAGCGTCAATGCAGGGACTTCAGGACGCACTTGCGCCAACGGGTCGACCTGGGCCTGAGTGTGGCCGATCACCCGATAATTGTAGATTAGACCATCGACTCGATTTTGCAGTCGGTCGGCCTCGGTGACTACGCCCTCAGTTTCCGGCCCAACGGCAGATCTCCCATTGCGGGTCGGAGTTGCGCCTAACTCGAAACCTTCGAAGAAAGCGGACCAACTCGAATCAACAGATGCCGGATCTTGCTTCCAGCGTTGATAGTATTCGTCCAGAAGACCGGCGTTCCAATCATTCAAATACGAAGTCTTCATCAATGTAGCTCGGTTACGAGCGATGAACCAAAAATCTAAGCGAACTTTGGCTCGACCCAAACGGAAATTATCACAAATTTACGGTGACGCGGAGGGCAGGCAGCTGGACAAAGCTGCGCGCAGCCGGTAGGAGCGAGGGCTGCAGCGAGCTTAGTCCGAGCCGGGACGCTGCAGCACCGTCATGCCTTTTGCCCGATGATTTAGATGATCAAGGTAGAACAGCTTACAAAAAAATATCCGGGGGTAACCGCCATTAGCGACCTAAGTTTCGAGGTTGGCAAAGGCGAAATTGTCGGCTTCCTCGGGCCGAACGGAGCGGGTAAGAGCACGACCATGCGGATTCTATCGAGTTTTATGCCCGCCACTTCGGGCCGGGCCTCGATTGCCGGTCATGACGTTTTCAGCGACTCGCTCAGAGCGCGGATGCATCTCGGATACCTGCCGGAAAGTGTCCCTTTATATGGTGACATGAGGGTCAGCGAGTATCTTCGATATCGCGGATCGTTAAAGGGTTTAAGCGGAAAAAAACTTCGCAATCGAGTCGAAGTGGTGAAAGAACTCTGCAGCGTGAAGGATGTCGAGAATCAGCTGATTGCTACTTTATCAAAGGGCTATCGTCAACGAGTGGGATTGGCTGAGGCCCTAGTCCACGAACCGGACCTCTTGATCCTCGACGAACCCACAATTGGACTGGATCCCAACCAGATTCGCCAGGTGCGTGAGCTGATCAAATCCTTAGGCGAACGTCACACCATCCTGCTCTCAACCCATATCTTGTCGGAGGTGGAGATGACATGTTCGCGCGTGATTATCATCCACCGAGGAAAAATCGAAGCATCTGATACGCCCGAGAACCTCGTCGGACAGATCCGCACTTCAGGCACGGTTAAGGTAGAGGCTAAGACCGGCAGCGACGATCCGGTACAAATGATCGAAAAGATACCCGGAGTGAAAAACGTTAGCGTGAACATGGAAGACGGCTGGCAGCAATGTTCAATCCGGGTCGAGGCAAATTCCGATCTCCGGGAAGCCATCTTTCGCCTGGCGATCGCGCGACATTGGGTCGTCAGGGAACTGACTCAGGAGCGCGCGACCTTGGAAGACGTTTTCGTGGAACTAACCCAGGCTGATGATTAGGGAATCGCCATAGCCCGATGAGACGCCTTCTTACCTTACTTCGGAGAGAATTGTCGGTTTTTTACTACTCGCCAATAGCTTATATCGTCCTGTTCTTCTTTCTCATCCTGAACGGGCTTTCGTTCTGGTTCGCTATCGCGCTGCTGAACCGCGCACCCTCTGAGAATACGGTAGTTCAGGTTTTCTTTAATTCCGCTTTTTTCTGGATCGCTTACCTCTTGGTATTTCCAGTGATCACGATGCGGCTATTTGCAGAAGAGTTTAAGCTGGGGACGATCGAAACGCTGATGACGGCCCCAGTTCGAGACTGGGAAGTCGTTGCCTCCAAGTTCTTAGCCGCCCTGATTTTCTACCTAAGCCTTTGGTTGCCTAGTTTACTATACTTTATTGTATTCGGCTGGCTCGGTAATCGATCCGCGATCGGTTCGGCCGGCCAACTCTGGGCTCCTTACCTGCTCCTCCTGATCATGGGCATGTTTAATGTAGCCCTGGGTTGCCTGGCTTCAGCCTTCACGTCCAACCAAATTGTCGCAGCTATGATCTCGCTGGTGCTAACTATCGGGTTTTTTTTCCTGACACTCATAAATTATGTAGTCAATAATTCGTCCCCTTTTCTCCGGGATATAACCGCCTACGTGGCTCAACTCGACCATATGGATTCCTTCTCGCGAGGCGTCCTGGATTCTCGCGTATTTGTCTTTTACCCGAGCATGACTTTCCTGTTACTGGTCATGACCTACCAAGTATTTCAATACCGGCGTTGGAGAGCGTAACCGGTCTTCCCAATCAGCATGGCTAATCCGCTCCCTAAGCCCGCCGGCATCAATCGATGGCGCATCGGCGCAAACGTGATCCTGCAGACCCTCATCGTGGCCGCGATCGTTCTGATGATCAACTACGTGGGGTTCAATCGATATCAACGATGGGATCTCTCCCGTTACAATAAGTATGCGCTTTCTGAGCTAACCAAAAAGCTTTTGAGGTCTCTGAAAAAAGAGGTCAAGATCTATGTCTTCTTTTCGCCCTCATCCCAGAGCGCTGGTTCCGAACTCTACGTCGATCTTCAGAACTTGTTAAAGGAATATGAATCCGCCGGCAAAAGGAAGGTACAAGTCGAGACCATTGATCCATATCGCAACCTCACTCACACGCGCGAACTGCAGACTAAATATAACTTCGGAGCCGAAGAGAATTTGGTCATCATTGACTATCAGGACCGGAAGAAGCTTCTCCGGGTAGCTGACATGGCTGAGTATGATCCTCCGGGTATGTTTAACGAAGCGCCGCAAATCAGAGCTTTTCGCGGCGAGCAAATCATCACCAGCGCCTTGATCGAGCTAACGGAAGAAAAAGAATCAAAAATTGGTTTCGTCGTCGGCCACGGTGAACCGGGCCTGAAGGATGGCTCACCTCTCACACGCTTTAAAGAGTACGTCGAGCGCCAGAATCTTAAACTCGAGCCTCTGATTTTGACGAACTTGGAAAGAATACCAACCGACTTTGCGGCCGTTGTTCTCGCCGGCCCGAAATATGACCTCGGCGACCGCGATTTGTCGCTGCTGCGAAACTATTGGAATGAACAAGGTCGACTCTTGATCTTGCTGGATCCAAAAACCAAGACACCGAAGCTCGACCAATTTCTTGTCGAATTTGGTATCCGGCCGGATCATGATATCATCGTCACGCAGTTTAAGACAGGCATCGAGGAGCAATCCGTAACGCTGGATGTCTATGCACAGTTCTTGCCCGAAACAGGATTCTTGCGGTCACTGAGCCAGGCGACCGGTTTCTTTCCGGGCGGTACGCGATCGATGTCGATTGACGAATCGAAGACGGCTCAAGAAGGCCTCAGCGTTACGAAGGCCGTGACTCCTGCCGTACCCGACTACTGGGGCGACAAGGATGAGGTTTTTAATTCTCAAAGCACCCCAACCTATGTGCAGGGAGTTGATCTGCCTCCCCCACTCTACTTCGGGGTCGCCCTCGAAAGGGGATCAATCAAAGATGCCCGTGTTCAAGTGCGCTCTTCATCTCGCATGATCGTCCTTGGAAACGCCGATTTTTTGCGAAACGAATCGCTGAGTGAGTCCGCTCCGGACATTGATTTCGTCATGATGAGCATTAACTGGCTGGCGGATCGGGAACAACTCGTTGCGATCGCCCCGAAAGTACCCAGGGCATTTACCCTAAACCTTTCAGACGCGCAGATGAACGAAATCGTCCTTCTTACCGTGGCAGGCATACCAATGCTAGTGGCGCTGCTGGGAGCAGGCGTCTGGGCGCTCCGTCGCCGGTAGTGTACCGTCTCGCAGAGAATGGTAATGTCGTCGCGTTAAAAATGGGCCGGGCTCGGACCGCCTTCAAAAACAGCTAGGTGACCCGCGGCGACATCATCATTATATGCAAGACGGTGCACTAATGTCATGAAGCCCAAAACCACGCTTGTTCTGCTGATCGTTGCGGTCGCGATGGGCGCCTTCATTTTCGGTCTCGACCGTTGGTCCCAAAGTACGCGGGAACGCCGCGAACGAGCGGCTCATGTCGTTCGGGTGAACCGCGCGAACATTCAGGGCTTCACAATCCATAATGGCGATGAACTGATCAAGGTCAGAACAGACGGGGATGCCTGGAAGGTGATTGCCCCCTGGCAAGATGACGCTGATACCGGCGTAGTTGACCAACTCCTTGATGCCATACAGAGCCTCCGACCCGAAGATGTGATCACCGATTTGGGAAGAGGCGAAAAGAAGCGGCGGATGTTGCAGGATTTCGGACTCAACAAATCGAGGCTGCGACTGAAGCTCGACGGCAAACAGATGCCGGCGGAGCTCCAGTTTGGGCAAGACACGGCTGTCCAAGGCGAATGCTATCTCCGCACCGCGGACGACGATGCCGTCTACGTCGTAAGCAACGATTTGAAAAATATCGTTTCAAAAAAGCCGGAAGACTTTCGTGACCATCGAATGACACCGTTCCTGACCACGCTCATCAACCGAGCGATTTTCCGAGTGAGCGGTGGCGAAATTGAGCTTGCCAAAGAACAGGACGACTGGATTCTTGTCCGGCCGATCAAAGCACGAGCCAGCAACGACGCGGTCGCTGACGTCCTCACCAGGATAAATCAGACACAGATCGCAAAGTTTGTTTCAGACAATAAATCAAATCCGGGAACGTTTGGTTTGGACTCACCCTCCAATGTCATCACACTGTTTGGCGACGAGCAAAATAAGTTCGAGATCGATATCGGCAGCCCGGTCCCGTCGAATCCGGACTCAGTGTACGCGGGTCTACCGCAACGAAACTCGGTCGTCGAACTGAGCAAAGCTTTTGCTGATCTGTTTAATGTCACTCCAAATGACCTCCGCGACCGGAAGATCGCACGATTGAATTCGGACCTCATCGATCGCATTACTATCGAGAAGCCGGATCAGTCAAAGATCGTCCTCGGTCGCGACGAGAATCGCTGGCGTTTCTTAAGTCCGATAAATGCCCCGGCGAATGCCGGGAATATTGCCCAACTCATTCAGGAAATTAATGATGGTGAGGTTAGCAAATTTGTTTCGGATACAGCCACCGATCTGGCTAAGTACGGACTCGATCAGCCAAGACTCAAAATTAGCTTTAGTTCCTACTCGACGGAAAACACGGCTGAGGCGAATGCCGGTGAAACCGTCTTGGCCGCGCTGACTTTCGGGAATTCGGAAAACGGCGCCACCTTTGCTCGCCTGGAAGAGGAACCGTATATCTTTTCAGTTAGCGACCGGTTGGTCGCCGCTCTGCCAACGGCGGAATATAGTTTCCGGACCTTGGAAGTTCTGGACCTGAGACGAGATCAGTTGGTCAGCTTGGTTATTGAACGACAGGGAGAGGAGCCCCTCGAACTGGTCCGCGGTACGGAAGGAAAATGGATTTTGAAAGGTCGTGAGAATCAGCAGAATGATGGCCAAGTTCAGGTGTTCTTAAATGCCCTGACGGGCTTGCGCGCCGCGGCCTGGGTCGGCAATGCGAAACCGGAGTACGGTCTCGATCAGCCTTCTCTGGTGATCAAAGTTTGGTATCAAAGCCGCGAACAAACTCGAGAGGTAGACGTGAAGTTTGGTACTGCTAACGCTGGAAACCAGCATTACGGCCTAAGCACTGAAGAAGCTGAAGTCTTTCTTCTGGACGATCCGCAGTTCAAGCAGTTGAGCGCATCGCTAAAACGATGACTTTAGCCTGCATCGCTCACAAATCTTCAAAGATTTGTGAGCGATGCAGGCTATACCTTTTGGCCCGTATACACGGTTACAATACCCATCGTCAGCGCTCTCGCGTCGCAATTCACGAACCCGCAACGACCTAGCAGTTCGAGCATCGCCTTGCCTTTCGGAAAATCTTCAATAGTCCCGCCGAAATAACGATACGCTTCGGGTTCACCTGTCACCCAACCGGCTAAAACCGGCAAAATTTGATGCAGGTAGAAGCGGTAGAACGGACGAAGAGGCTGCTTTGGAAGGGAAAAATCCAGAATCACCAAGTGGCCTCCGGGTCTTAGAACTCTTCCGACTTCGCTGAGCGCGATCTCGTAAGAGGCCATATTTCGCAAACCAAAGGCAATGGTGACAACGTCGAAACGGCTTTCCTGAAACGGCAGTGCCAATCCATCAGCAACCACCAATTCCTTGATTCCACGCTGGCGCGCAAGGGCTAGCATCGGCTCACAAAAGTCTGCTCCGACGATGCGCGCGCCCGGAATTTGTCGCTTGATCTCCTGAGCCAAGACTCCGCTACCAGTTGCCAGATCCAAAATATCAACAGGAGTCCACCTTCTCACCCTAGCCGCGACGTTCGCGCGCCACAGCGCGTCGCAGCCCACACTCAAAAGGGTGTTTGCCAAGTCGTACCGATGAGCGATCCGAGCAAATAGGCGCTGGATTGTGCCCGGTTCCTTCTGCGTAAAGACAGATTCCATGACAGGAACTGCTCACGAGAGGACTCGAACCTCCACGGGTTTCCCCATACGGTCCTGAGCCGTACGCGTCTGCCAATTCCGCCACGTGAGCGAGAGGAGGGGAAACTATCGGAGAAAGGTCACGGCGTCAATGCCTGGGCCTCGCAAGCTCAGCCTAGGTGTCCGTCGGATTTTGCCGTGAAGCGGTTAACCGCTTCGCGGTAAAACCGACAAGCTCGTAGGCCATCATCTGTCTCGGCTTCGCCGCTATTTGCTTAGCTAATCCGCATTGGCATCAACACGTAAAGGAACGGGCCAGGGATTTTGATGACCCCAGGGCTCATCTCGTCGATGAGATCCAGGTAGATCT
>JAFAJU010000100.1 GCA_019236035.1 Verrucomicrobiota bacterium
CGCTTATTCGCTGGCCGGGGAACTGGATGCGGCTTGGGCGGCTCGACCCCTGGAGTTGGTGCATCACGAAGGGCGAACGGCGCTGCTGACGGAGGATCCCGGCGGTGATCCGCTTGAGCGGCTCCTTGGCCAGCCGATGGAGCCGTCGCAATTTCTTCGTATCGGCATTGGCATAGCGGTCGCGCTCGGGAGTTTGCACGCCTGCGGCATCATTCACAGAAACGTCAAGCCAGGCAACATCCTCGTCGACTCAGCAACCGGCCACGCCTGGCTAACAGGTTTCGGCATTGCATCCCTGCTACCGCGCGAACGCCAGTTGCCCGAACCGCCGGCGGAGATCGCCGGGACACTCGCGTACATGGCGCCCGAGCAGACCGGCCGGATGAATCGCTCCGTCGATTCGCGAAGCGACCTTTATGCCTACGGAGTCACCCTCTACGAAATGCTCACGGGAGCGCTCCCGTTCACGGCCTCCGATCCGATGGAGTGGGTCCACTGCCACATCGCCAGGCAACCGATTTTCCCAAGTGAAAGGGTGAACGGCCTGCCAGAATCGATCTCGGCGATTGTCATGAAACTTCTGCAAAAGACGCCGGAGGAGCGATATCAGACCGCGGCGGGAGTTGAGGCCGATCTTCGGAGCTGCCTCGCGGCCCTCGAATCCGTTGGACGGATTGATCCGCTGCCGTTGGGTACGCACGACATGTCGGATCGATTGCTGATCCCGGAGAAGCTGTATGGGCGCGAACCCGAGATTGAGGCCCTGCTGGACTCCTTCGACCGTGTCGTGGTCCATGGCACAGCGGAGTTAGTGCTGGTCTATGGGTACGCCGGAATCGGCAAGTCCTCGGTTGTAAACGAGTTGCACAAGGTGCTGATCCCGGCGCGCAGCTTTTTCACGACGGGCAAGTTCGACCGGTACAAGCACGACATCCCATACGCGACCTTGGCCCAGGCTTTCCAGATGCTCGTTCGTCAGATACTTGCCAAGAGCGAGGCGGAAGTCGAGCAATGGCGCGGCAACCTGCGGGAATTGCTAGGCCGGAACGGCCAGCTCATCGTCAACCTCATTCCTGAGCTCGAATTCGTCATCGGGAAACAGTTGCCCGTTCCCGAGCTTGCGCCCCAGGAAGCCCAGAACCGCTTTCAACTGGTCTTTCGACGGTTTCTGAGCGCGTTCGCCCGGCCGGAACATCCCCTGGTCTTATTCCTCGACGATTTACAGTGGATGGACGCGGCGACTCTTGAACTGATCGAGCACTTAATCACTGATCCTGAGGTGCGGTACCTCTTGTTGGTTGGCGCGTACCGGGACAACGAAGTCAGCCCCTCGCATCCGCTGCTGCGAACCCTTGAGGTAATCCGCAAGGCCGGCGCGAACATGCGGAATATCATGCTTGGGCCTCTCGAGCTTGGTGACGTGGCCAGGCTGGTGGCCGATTCCGTTCATTGCGAGCAGGAGTCCGCCCGTTCCCTCGCAGAACTAGTGCACGAGAAAACCGGGGGCAATCCATTCTTCGTCATCCAGTTCTTGACGGCGCTGGCTGAGGAGAGGCTGCTGGTGTTCGATTCAGCCGCAGCGGCCTGGAGCTGGGATCTGGGGCGTATTCGCGCCAAAGGCTACACCGACAACGTGGTGGATCTAATGGCCGGGAAGCTCAGCCGTTTGTCCGAATCGGCGCAGGAAGCTTTGGGACAAGTCGCCTGTCTGGGGAATGTGGCCGAGATCGTCACCCTGGCCCTGGTCCAAGGGAAATCGGAGGAACAGATCCACGCGGCTCTCTGGGAGGCTGTCCGGGCCGGACTCGTGTTACGCCTCGATAGCGTTTACACATTCCTTCATGATCGTGTGCAGGAAGCGGCCTACGCACTCATTCCTGAGAACGAACGGGCGGCGGTACACCTCAGGATCGGCAGATTATTTATGTTGCGGACGGCACCGGGGGAGCTGGCAGAAAAAATCTTTGAGATTGTCAATCAGCTCAATCGCGGTGCGATGTTAATCGATTCGCTTTGGGAGCGAGAGCGGATTGCGGAACTGAATCTCATCGCCGGCAAGCGGGCCAAGAGTTCGACAGCCTATGCTTCGGCACTGACTTACTTTGCCGCCGGCCGTGCGCTGCTGCCAAAGGAGAGTTGGGAGCAGCGATACGCGCTGACCTTCGCGCTGGAGTTGCAGCGTGCGGGGTGCGAGTTTTTGACCGCGGACTTCGCGGCGGCGGAAGAAAGGCTGTCTACGCTTTCGCGCCGCGCCAGGAACCTCGTTGACAGTGCGGCCGTCGCGCGCTTGCAAACGGAACTCTACACGGCCATGGATCAGAGCGACCGCGCTGTCGAGGCGGGACTCGAATACCTTCGGCGCGCAGGTATCGACTGGTCGGCGCACCCGACGAACGATGAGGTGCGGCTCGAATATGAGCGGATTTGGCAACAGCTTGGAAACCGTGCGATTGAGGCGCTCATCGACTTGCCCCGGATGACTGACCCGGCCTCGCTGGCAACCCTCGATGTTCTGGCTGCGGTCGAGGAGCCCGCGCATTTCACCGATGAGAATCTGCGGTGCCTCGTCGTCGCTCGAATGACGAATCTCAGCCTGCAGCGTGGCAATAGCGACGGATCATGCATTGCCTACGTCCACCTCGGCTGGTACGTAGAACCGCGTTTCGGCAACTACCAGGCCGCGTTTCGCTTCGGCAAGCTTGCCCTCGATCTGGTGGAGAAGCACGGGCTGGAGCGCTTCAGGACCCGCGTCCTCCAGTGCTTCGGTTATTTTATCAATCCATGGTCAAGGCACTTACGGACCAGTCTCGATCTGTTGCGGCGCTCCTTCACGACCGGACAAGAGGCCGGCGACCTTAAGTATGCGACCTATTCCTGCGACCGTTTAATAACGATTCTTCTCGCCGCCGGAGATCGGCTTGGTGATGTGCAGCGGGAGGCCGAGATGGGACTCGAGTTCGCGCGAAAAGCCAAGTTTGGTTACCTCGTCGACATAGTCATCGGACAACTCAGATTTATCCGGACGCTCCGGGGCCTGACCCCGAGCTTGTCCTCCTTTAACGACGCGGAGTTCGATGAGGCCCGGTTCGAGCAGCACTTGAAAGCGAATCCGTACCCGGTTTTTGCCGGGTGCTGGTATTGGATCCGGAAGCTGCAAGCACACTTTTACGCGGGCGACTACGGGTCTGCCATCGCGGCGTCGTCGAAAGCCGAGCGACTATTGCAGCATGGACCACGGCATTTTGAGTCGGTTGACCATCGCTTCTATGATGGGCTCGCGCGCGCCGCACAATGCAACTCTGAACCACCCGAGGAGAAGGCCCGGTGTCGCGACACACTCGCCGTCCATCACAAGCAGTTCGTTGAATGGGCCCGGAATTGCCCTGAGAATTTCGAGAGCCGCGCGGCGTTGATGGCTGCCGAGATTGCGAGGATTGAAGGCCGCGAGTTGGACGCCGAAAGCCTTTACGAAAAGGCTATTCAATCCGCCCGGGAACATGGCTTCGTGCAGAACGAAGCCGTTGCGCATGAAGTCGCCGCGCGGTTCTATTCCTGGCGCGGTTTCGAGACAACTGCCCACGCCTATTTGCGAAACGCCCGCTACTGTTATCTCCGCTGGGGTGCCCTCGGCAAGGTGCGGCAGATTGACCAGTCTTACCCCACGCTCCACGAGGAACGAACTTCCTCCGCGTCCATGACTATGATTGGCGCCCCAGTCGCGCAACTGGATCTCGGAACGGTCGTCAAAGCTTCGCAGGCCGTATCTAGCGAGATCGTGCTCGACAAGCTCATCGAGGCCTTGATGAGGATCGCAGTTGAACACGCGGGGGCGGAGCGTGGCGTGCTGATTGCTCTCCGTGGCAGTGAACTCCAGATTGAGGCGGAAGCAAGGACCGGTCGGGGCGTGATCGAAGTTGCTCGTCGCCA
>JAFAJU010000126.1 GCA_019236035.1 Verrucomicrobiota bacterium
CGCTTCATTGTGCGGTCACTTACACTCTGACCAACAAAAACGAATTGAAAATCGAGTACGTCGCCGAAACGGATAAGCCGACTTTGGTCAATCTTACGCACCACTCCTACTTCAACCTGAGAGATGGCGGGGCCGGCGACATCCTGGGTCACGAACTGATGATCAAGGCCGGTAAGTTCACCCCGGTTGACGCAGTCCTGATTCCCACCGGGGAACTGAGGCCGGTGGCCGGTACTCCGTTCGACTTCAACACGCCGACAGCGATCGGAGCCCGGCTCGCGAGCAAGGATTAGCAGATGCAGCCTGGAAAAGGTTACGATCATAACTGGGTACTCGACCGCCAGGGAAAAGGCTTGGAGTTAGTCGCTGCGGTTTACGAGCCCAACTCCGGGAGGTTCATGGAGGTCCTGACGACCGAACCGGGCTTGCAGTTTTATTGCGGTAGTTTTCTCGACGGAACGAACAGAGGCAAGGGTGGCGCGATCTATCAACAGCGTACCGGTCTGTGCCTGGAGACCCAGCATTTTCCGGATTCACCGAACCACCCGGACTTTCCAACGACCAAGCTCAGACCGGGTGAGCAGTATACGCAAACAACGGTTTACCGTTTCTCGACGCGGTAGCGTGGCGTTTTGGGATATAGACGTCCCCCAGACGGCCAGAGGGACCCGCGGTCTGCAGATTTTTTTTGCAGTCCGTAATAATACCTGACAATTTGTAAAATTCTTTGTAAAAGAACCCAGAACCCCCATAGACAAAATCCCATGAATAAAAGAAATCGTTCCTCCCGCGTTCCTGATCAAAGTGAGGGCGTTTCGCGACGCGAAGCGTTACGGCGCGCTGCCAGCGCCGGTGCACTGCTTTCCCTATCTTCTTTGGCGGCAGGGCTCGGCTTGCCCGCGAGCGCAGATGCAGCTGAAGGTGAGACTTACGGGAAGTTTCCAAAACATCCAAAGTGGAAATTCGTTTTCGTCAACCACGTCACTACCAATCCCTTCTTTGTCCCCACCCGATACGGCTGCGAAGATGCCTGCGCGCTGCTGGGCTGTACCTATCAGTGGACCGGTTCAGAGAAATCTATCGCGACCGACATGGTCAATGCCATGAACACGGCAGTCTCGGCGGGAGCGGATGGCATCGCCGTCTGTCTGGTCGATCTGAACGCTTTCAACGATCCGGTGGAAAAGGCCTTAAAGGCAGGTATCCCCGTGGTGTCGTACAATGCCGACGCGAAGGGCAACAAACGACTTTGCTACGTTGGCCAGGACTTGTTTTTGTCCGGCAAGGGTTTGGGGCAGCGGATTGTTGAGTTGGTGCCAGAGGGTGAGGTCGTCGGGTTTATTGCCACTCCTGGGCAACTGAACATCCAGCCGCGTCTGGACGGGGCGAAAGAGGCCATCAAGGAGTCCGGCAAGAACATTACGTTGAATGAGGTCGCCAGCGGTCCCACTCTCAACGAGGAGGTTTCCGCCGTTGAGGCCTATTTTACCGGTCACCCGAACGTCAAGGGCATGTTTGCGGTTGATGCCGGGAGCACCGCTGCCGTGGCGAAGACCATGGCGGGACATCAATTACAATCGAAGGGTGTTCACGCCGGTGGCTTTGATCTTTTGCCGACCACTATGGAAGCAGTATCAAAGGGGGATCTGGACTTCACGATCGATCAACAGCCGTACCTCCAGGGGTTCTATACGGTCATGGTGCTTTTCCTCTATAAAATCTCTGGCGGTTTAACCGGGCCTTCCGACATCGATACCGGCCTTAACTTCCTTACGAAGGCCAATGTAGACCCCTTCCTGCACGCCCAGAGCCGCTTCCAGGGTAATTCCAGCGAAGAAAAGGTCATACCGCGGTCAGGTCCGATCTAATCCCGACACCACGCCATGGGGAAGGGACCAATCGATTCTTCGCAGGAGCGAGAGAATAAAGCCCGACTACCCGCACGCCGAGGCCTGATGCGCCGGGTCGGGCTTTCCCTGCTCCATTCCCGCGAGGCGAGCATCGCAATTGCTGGTGTTGCGCTGGTCATCTATTTCCAAAGCACGGCATCCGCATTTCTTTCGGGAAGCAAC
>JAFAJU010000267.1 GCA_019236035.1 Verrucomicrobiota bacterium
CGGAAAGCATTTCGACAACCGATCCTTTGTTCGCCTTCGGGTGAGTAACATCGAGGTAGTAGGGTTGAGATCGAGCAGCGGAGACGCTCGGCTCACAGTCCCGCGACGTCGTGGTGCACCGGGCGTGAATTCCGTGCTCGAATTCTGCCTGGATCGCCTTTTCGGCTTGCGCGACCAAGTCGTATTTATCACTCACACCTACGACCTTCGCGACACCTTTCTGTAGCGCTTCAGCGAAGTCACTAACGACCTTCGGGGGGAACTGAACTGTGTACTCCTCTTTTTCTCGATGCGGCGCATCAAAATTCCGCAAGTACCATTCAACATCGGCATAAACCCAAACATCCAGGTCGAAGCTCTCTATGCGCTCAATCACGGCTTTCGCCGTTTCGTTATCTAACGTTCGCGACGCTAACACTTTCATTGTGTCCGGTTCGACGAACATCCCGCCATTAAACGCCGCAATTGGCGCGGATAGCTTGACCTGGTCCACGATCATCTTCATGCCACGTGGTGGCCGCCCGCTCGTTACGGCAAATTTGACTCAAGCCTCGTGCATTTCTTCGATTTCGGCCTTCGCGCGTGCTGTAATCCGCTTTTTACTGTCCACCAGCGTGCCGTCGACGTCAGCTAAGAGAAGAGAGATTGTCTTTGATGCCATAAGAATTCAGCTTCGCGGTGCTTTCGGTTTTTTCAACACAGGTGGATGCTTTTGGATCGTCCACATTGTGACATGGCGGGACGCTGTGAACCGTAACATGGGCGGGACGCCCATGTTACAATGAACGCAAAACTCAAAACCCTAAACTCAAAACCCAAAACCCAAAGCTGGATTGGCTGCTATATTAGTCGTTAGATGGCTGATGCAGCAAACGCAGTGTTTAGTTCCTGGTCGATTCCGATCGGCCCAGCCGTTACGATCCTGCTTTCGTTTATTTTTTATCTTCGCGGCTGGATCCGGCTCCAGTTTCGGGTTCCTGATCGCTTCCCTATCTGGCGGCTGCTTTCGTTTGCCGGCGGCCTCGCGACCGTCTTCATAGCAGTCGCTTCACCCTTAGATGCCTTCGCAGGACTGCTACTGCAGGTCCACATGACTCAGCATCTGCTGCTGATGATGCTGGCTCCGCCGCTGATCCTGGCCGGCGCACCCTATCTTCCGATTCTCTCCGGGTTGCCCCGCGCCTTCACTCGTGAAGTCCTGGGTCCGTTTCTTGTTTGGCATCCGCTCAAACGGGTCGGACGCATCCTGCTCCACCCGGTGTTCTGCTGGATAGCTTTTGTCGCCTCCAACGTCCTCTGGCATCTTCCGTTTTTTTATGAACTGGCTCTGAATTCTCCCAGTTGGCATCAAGCAGAACATCTCTGTTTTCTCGTAACCGGACTCTTGTTCTGGTGGCACCTGGTCTTGCCTTGGCCTAGCCGTCCGGTCTGGCCCCGCTGGGCCATGATCCCTTACCTCGTTCTGGCCGATCTGCAAAATACGGCGCTGGCGGCCTTCCTGACATTCTATGAGAGGATCCTCTACCCCACTTATGAGCATGCACCGCGGCTCTGGAGATCAAATCCGCTCGATGACCAGGCCGCCGCGGGAACCATCATGTGGGTGCCAGGATCGATCATTTTCCTGGTTCCCGCGGCAATCATAGCCATTCGATTTCTCTCGCCGCGATCCAGGGTCGTTGTCAACGAAGCTCAGCTCGTGCGCGTGACCCGCAATCGGGAGAGGGAAACGACTCGATTTCTGCGAAAAATCGGCCTGGGCCCTTATCCGATGAATAGACCTTTAGATCTATTCAGAATTCCAGTACTGGGCCGGATTCTGCGTGCCAAGCCGTTCCGGCGCGGCCTACAGGCGACCATGCTGATGGCGGCTGGTGCGATCGTATTAGATGGCCTGCTGGGCCCCCAGATCAGCCCGATGAATCTCGCTGGAGTTCTCCCCTGGACGCACTGGCGGGGATTCACGGTCATCGCTCTCTTGTTAGTGGGAAACCTCTTCTGCATGGTGTGCCCTTTCACCTTGGCCCGCGATTTCGCGCGCCAATGGCTGCCGGCGAAGTGGGTCTGGCCACGTCCATTGCGAAACAAGTGGCTCGCCGCGCTGCTGGTCGCACTCTATCTCTGGGCATACGAAGCGTTTAGTCTCTGGAACAGCCCATGGTTGACCGCTTGGATCATTCTCTCTTATTTTCTGGCGGCAATCTTGATTGATGGACTTTTTCAGGGTGCAAGTTTCTGCAAGTACGTTTGTCCAATCGGACAGTTCCATTTCGTCCAGTCGCTACTCTCTCCGTTCGAAGTCAAGGTCCGAAAGCCGGATGCCTGCCGCACTTGCCAAACTTTCGACTGCATTCGAGGTGGACCTCGGCAACGCGGCTGCGAGCTGAGGCTTTTTCAACCGAAAAAGAAAAGCAACGTCGATTGTACGTTCTGCTTGGACTGCGTGCAGGCGTGTCCACATGATAACGTGGGCCTGATTGCGGTACTTCCCGGCAAAGATCTCTGGAGCGGGGAACAGCGCTCCTCAATCGGGCCATTCGCAAGCCGCTTCGATTTTGCTATTCTCGTGCTAGTCCTCGTGTTCGGTGGCCTAACGAACGCCGCAGGGATGATCGCCCCGGTCTCTGCTCTGTTTGAGCGGGCGCAACTCTTATTTGGCCTCCCTCGCCCTGTAATCGTTGCTCTGTTTCTTTTGATCGGAATGTTGCTCGTCCCCGGGGCGCTCGTCTTCGCGACCGGGTTTCTCAGCCGGCGCCTGGGGGGCGTCACCGTTGGCCTCAAGTCGTTAATCTCGGACTTCGGAGTGACGCTGGTCCCACTCGGATTCGGCGTTTGGTTGGCCCACCTTTTGTTTCATCTCTTTACCGGTTCACATACCCCAATTCCGGTGATGCAGCGTGTGGCCCTGGATCTTCACCTGCCGCTATTTAATCAGCCTGATTGGACCATAGCTTCCTGGGCCATCCCGCAACTGCTCGATTTCGAGATTTTATTTCTGGACCTGGGCCTGCTTGTCTCCCTCTATGCCGGATGGAAAGTTGCGAACCGCTACGCGAACGAAAATAATCGTGCATTGTTCATTTTCGCCCCATGGTCAGTACTCTATGTTCTGTTTTTCCTCGCCGCGATCTGGATCGTTTTTCAACCCATGGATATGCGCGGAACCATGATGTGATAAAGCCTATGCGAATGGCGCTCAGTTTGAGAGTTCGGCCTACCAGGCTCAGGGCGCGTGCGAGCGGCACTTCAACGGCAATTGGAACGTTGATTTTCTGTGTACTCTCCTTCTTCACGGACACGAGTTGGGCGGACGGCGGAGCCATCCAATTCCAAGGTGACGCCGGCCAGTTTCATGTAACGGTATTCACTTTGCCGCCGATCTTGAGCGCCGGATCGATCGATGTCACCGTCCTGGTTCAAGACCGCTCCAACTTAAGTCCGTTGCTTGATGCGACCGTAACGCTGGATCTTATTGCTCAGGGGAGCAGCGACCTGAAAAAAGAGGCTTGGTCACCGCCTTGCTGCGCTCTCAACAAAGCTGCGGCTCTCACCGATATTCCGGCGAAGCTGGACCATGCAGAAAACCGGCTGCTTTATGGCGCACTCGTACAGATTCCCTACAGCGGCGCCTGGCAACTGAACGTGAATATCCAGCGTAATATCCAAAGGGAAAACGTCAGGACTCTGCTCAAGGTCAATCCACCCGCCCCGCCGCCGCTGACCTATTGGCACCTGTTTATCTTGCCACCGCTTGG
>JAFAJU010000289.1 GCA_019236035.1 Verrucomicrobiota bacterium
ACCTATACACTTCGCGGCGGTTAAAAACACCTCCGGATCAGGTTTGCCGTGGGAAACATCTTCCGCGGTGACGATGGCCGAAAAAAAATCGCCGAACCCAAGCATTCCCAGGCTCGTTTCGATGTTTAGCCGATGGGTCGAAGATCCAATAGCGCAACGGATACCCAACTGCCTAAGCTTAGCGAGCCATCCGGTAACACCCGGAAGAGGATCAATACCCCAATCGAGAAGGATCTCACGATAGAGTTCCTCCTTGCGAAGTGATAGTTTTAGGATCTCTTCAGGGCGATCACTCCAATTCAGCAGATTTGGAATGATGACTTCGTTCTTCATTCCGAATCCCTTCTTGAAATGGCCCTCTGGGAGCGTGAATCCGGTTTCCTTCGCCAAACGTTCCCAGCTTTCTTCGTGATGCGAGGAAGAGTCGATAATGACTCCATCCCAATCAAAGATTGCGCCGAATATCATAGGCGCTGCAAGGCCGGGAGCGAATAGACCTTCTGCAGCTGTGCTGTATCCTCATCGACCTGTTTTGCGTCCAGATAGATCTCGTGGGGATCCTCTTCGAACTCGATCTTGTCAAAACCGTCCGTTGGATTTTTCACGGCCGCCGCGAAATCATCAAGATTCAGAATTTTTCGGCCATTCACTTTCTCTACCACCAGGTTGTTCAATTGTTCGTAGCCAACGGTGTCCTGCGTGGGCAGGATCTGAGTCAGGAAGACGATTTTTCGTTTTTCGGGGAAGAGGTCGGACTGAAAGCGGTCGTAATAGACCAATCGTTGGGGCGCATCCTTTAACCAGTTCGCTCCCCATTCCCGAAGATATTGTCTGGTTAATTCCTGAAATACCAAGCCGCCTAGAATGTAGTATCGGGGCGGTTTCCCAATCGTGTACGGCTCGACAACATAGTCCTCAGAAGATCGACGGAACAACTCCACGCTCAGCTGCTTGCGCATGCCGTCCCGGATCACCGTCATGGTCACCTGTTGTCCGCAGTAGGCCTCCGTTGTGGTTAGATGGGTAATAGAAAGCTTGCCATAGACCGGGTGGAGATAATTACCATCAGGGTCGACCTGCTTGTCGCCGATGGCGACAAGAACGTCACCCTCTTTCACACCGGCCTTCGCAGCCGGTCCGTTCCGGTCAACTTGGTTGACGTACACGCCGCCATCAGAATCCTGGAGCTTCAGGTATTTGCGAAGCTGAGGATCGCGGGTCGGTGAGAAGGCCAGCCCGGCTCGAGGGAAGCCTTTGTAGGGCTGGTGTTGCGCTTCGGTAAGAAAATGTTCAATGACCGGACTTGCGATAGCGTCAACCGTCTGTGATCGACTATCGTACCGCATTAAGAATGCGGCTAGTTTGTTGTCCTTTACAATCGGCAGCGTAAAACTGTTTTCCCGAAACTGTAGCGGGCAGCTGATGCGGAACATCAGATACCCCGAATCTTCGAGCGCGTACTTACCGACTTCGACGCTCGTCACCAACGCCCTCGTGGAAACCGGGGTTCCATTGGACTCCAACTGCAAGACCGACAGATCGTCGCCGGTCTTTACATGGGTGGTTGTTTGCACCGGCTGCATGCCTGCAAGAAATTTCGGATCCGTCGAACTTAGCGTGGCCAGATTCGCTTCGTAATCGATGACCTGCACCGTAGCGACCGACTTCTCTCCGCTGTCGGCCCGCTCCAACTCGATGTAATTACTGTTTGCAACGAGTTCTGCGGTCACCAGGATTCTACCGTTATCGATCACGACTCCCAGGCCGCGGCGAACGAACGGAGCTTCTTTGCTCCAGGGTCTCAGAAAATCATAGGCTTGATTCGTAGAATTAACCCGCACCACTGAGCCCTTTTGTTCAGGGGATGCCGGTTCCTCTTTTGGCGTCAGTTCCGGCGCTGCCAGGCCGGAATGAAGAAGCCCAAAAGCAAATGCAATGGCTAAAAGCGATTTCAGTGTGTTAGGCCCCTTTCCACATACTGTTCCTTGTGCACGTTGTAGTTCCCTAATATTCGATCTCTGGCCTGCTCAACGGCAGAGCGCTCCAAGACCGCTGGGCGAACGCTCCCAACGAAATGAATGACATAGTAGTCGCTCTTCTGCGCAAATGCGTCCGCGACATCTTCAAGCGTTCGAATCTTCTTGTCATTAACCGAGTCGACAACTTGAAACCGAAGGTCGGAAAGATAGGCGTTTACCGGGTCCGGAAGAATGTTCGATAGTACAACCACTTCGGGGTGGGTCTTGTAGATCTCGTCTGTGACGAAGTAATCGTAGTAATAGCGTAGCCGCAGATCTTCGATTTGGTAGGCATCGATGAAATTCTTTGACAATGGCTGGAAGACTAGTCCACCGAATAAGACAAATCTGGGTGGCGAATCATAATGGTTTGCCTGAATAAGGTAAGGCCAGTTCCCTTTCAGCCGGATTTCGACCGTCTGTTTTGTTTTGTCCCGCCAGATGCCGAATTTGACCGTGTCGTCTTTGAACTTCCGTTCGACAATCTCCGGCATTTCGACGCGTTCACCGTCCAGCTGTACAAAACCATCGCTGGCAATTGGATGGTCATCGATTGTCAGCAGCACGTCCCCTTGCTGCAAGATCCCCTGGCTGGATCCCTCCGATGACACGGAGCTTACCATGACGCCTTGCTCATTATCTGGGAGCCCAAGTGCATGACGCTCCGCCGGGTTGAGCAGCTTAAAGTAAGTGATCGACAGGTCTACGTAACCGTCGTAATGGCCGCCCGAAATGTCTTTGAGGAAACGTCGAATCACCGGCGTCGGAATCATGTAACCGACGTTTTGGGCAACGTCTCCGCTATACCCTTGGAACGCGACGCCAACAACTTTGCCATCCTGCATCACCGGACCGCCCGAGTTTCCCGGATTGATCGCAGCATCGATCTGTACAGCGAGATGGGAGTCAATCGCCGAATGGGTATAAGTCTGGAAGTCGATCCGGGAAATAATTCCGCGGGTCACGGACAACCGGTCCCCGCCAATCGGGTAACCGTACACAGTGACCGGTGACTCAATGGCCGGGATCCCTCCAAAACCGAGCGAACGCGTGTTTTGAAAGAAACCCTTGTCCAGGACACGCAGCACCGCCAAGTCGCAGTCGTGACCAACAAACTGCACGAGGGCCGGATATCGTTCCGGGTCATCCTCCTTTTCGACTACGATAAATCGCGCGTTGCTGACTACGTGGGCGTTGGTCAGAATTCTATTGTTGTCGATGACAAATCCGGCGCCGACTCCAACAGTGGTCGAGCCCGGATTCCACGGCACCTTATAGTCTTGCTCCTGGGATGTCGCCGTGATGCGGACAAGACTCTTGCGGATGTCGACTGCTTTGGGAACTTGCGCAATAGCATCCGATACGATGAAAAATGCTACGAGAGCTATACAGCGAATCATCAGTTTGAGCCGGGAAAGTGGCTCAGAAGCACTCGCTCGTCAACAACGTCGGTGTCGGCGTGTCGGCGTTTCGGCGTATGAGTGCTCCTTGAAACGGGTTTCCGTCGGCGTCAGAAAGGAGAATCGGCGTATCAGCGTGTGAGTCGTTTTGAACGGGTGCCAGTCCAGCATCATCAAGGAGACATTTACTCGTGGTTTTCCCGCTCCTGCTGTTCCCGGCGGATACGCCGATACGCCGACACGCCTACATCGGCGACCCTACCTCACACATTGAATCTGAATTCCATGACATCGCCGTCTTTCACGACATACTCTTTGCCCTCAATCCTTAGTTTCCCGGCTTCCCGGCTTTTGGCGAAAGAGCCGAGTCGGACGAGCTCATCGAAATGAACGGTTTCCGCGGCGATAAAACCGCGCTCAAAATCTGAGTGAATAACGCCCGCCGCCGCTGGAGCCTTGTCACCTTCGTGAATCGTCCAGGCACGCGTCTCCTTTTCTCCGGTGGCGCCGTAAGTGCGAAGTCCAAGTAAATGATACACGGCCCGAATTAACGCGCCGGCGCCGCTCTCGCTTACCCCAATACCCGCCAGGTATTCGGCAGCTTCCTCGGCTGATAGATCGACCAACTCGCTTTCAATTTGCGCACTGATCACTACCGCCTCGGTCGCAAGATGTGTGCGCGCGTACGCCGATACGGCCGCGACGTGCCCGGCTGCCGCGCCGCCCGTGGCACCGGCCAGGATCCCGGCAAGATCCGATTCAGCAACGTTGCATGCGAAGATGGTCGGTTTTGCGGTGAGTAAGAAAAGCGTTCCCAACAGAGATCGCTCCTCTGTACTGGTCTCCAGCGTGATTGCAGGCTGGCCGCTGTTCAAGTGCGGGATCAACCTTTCCAGCAGAGCCGCCTCGGCCTTGGCTTGTTTGTCTCCGGTTCGGATCTGCTTCTGTAATCGTTCTAACCGCTTCTGCAGGGACGCGAGGTCGGCCAGGATCAATTCGGTATTGATCACTTCAATGTCGCGGATCGGATCGATCGATCCGCTGATATGGTGAATATCGCTGTTTTCGAAACAGCGCACCACCTGGACGACGGCGTCGACCTCGCGAATATGGCTTAGAAATTGGTTACCCAGACCTTCTCCCTGACTGGCACCTTGCACCAGGCCCGCGATATCGACGAACTCGATCGCCGCGGGAACCGTTCGCGTCGATTTAGACAATTTTGTCAAAGCTTCCAGCCGAGAGTCGGGCACTGAGACGACTCCCTGGTTCGGCTCGATTGTGCAGAAAGGATAGTTTGCTGCCTCAGCCTTCCGAGTGCGCGTAACGGCGTTGAAAAGCGTCGACTTTCCTACGTTCGGCAAACCGACAATTCCTGCGCTCAACATAAGGCGCCGAACGTAGCGCGGCGGTTGGCCCTAATCACGTGAAATCTTGACATTCCCAGAACGGCTCCTACGATCGCGCCTGAACCCAAATCACTGATATGGCTGACGTAAATACCTCTTCTCCGACCGGAAGCGATACTGGGCTGCCTTCGAATGTAGCTGCCGGACTTTGCGCGATTTTCCATCTCCTCGGAGGGATCGTCTTTTATTTCGTCGAAAAGAAAGATCTCTTCGTTCGTCATTGGGCTGTGCAGGCCATATATTTTGGCGCTGCCTGGATTGGTGCCTTCATCGCAATCTCGGTTCTATCGGGAATCCTGGGTCATCTTCCGGGCATAGGTTTCATTTTTGCACTGCTCTTTGCATTGCTCTGGTTCATTGTTTGGCTCGTTGGTGTGATCCTTTGGATCATCGGAATCATCAAGGCTTTCCAAGGTCAGAAATGGGAATACCCGATCATCTCGCAGCAGGGTAAAAGATATTTTCCGAACCTCTCGTAAGAGAGGCCTTTGTGAACTCGTCTGTCGTCCAGCCCCGGTGGGTCGCGCAGGAGCGCGACCCTACCGCGGCACGGATTTGACGGCCTCGACCAGCGGCCGAACAAACTCCTGAATGCGATGAGGAAGTTGGCGATCGTGACTGAACTCGCCGATTCGGCGAACGATTGCGCTGCCGACGATCACAGCGTCCGCCTGAACCGCTACTTGCCTGGCTTGTTCCGCATTTGAGATCCCGAAACCGACGGCGACAGGTAAATCTGTTGCCCGGCGAATCATCGCAACATGATCACCGATTGTTCGGGAAAGCTCTCTCTGTTCGCCCGTGACTCCCTCCCGTGACACGTAGTACACGAAGCCGCTCGCTCTGGAAACAATCTGTTTGACGCGTTCTTCGGGCGTCGTCGGCGCCACCAGGCGAATCCGGTGAAGGAGTTTCTCCTGATTGTCCGACACTAGAGTTTCTTCCGGTGGCAAATCCAACAGCAACAAGCCATCAGCTCCGGCTATGGCTGCGTCGCGTTCGAACTTTTGGAATCCGTATTGAAACAGCGGATTGAGGTAGCTGTACAGTATGATCGGTAGTTCCAGCTTTTTGCGAATTTCGCTCACCGTTTTCAGCAGTTTCGGCACCGTTGCCCCGGCGGATAAGGCCCGTTGCGCTCCCAGTTGATTCGCGATCCCATCTGCCAGAGGATCGGAGAACGGAATACCGATCTCTATAAAATCCACGCCCGCCTCGGACAATGCGAGCACGACGTCAACTGTACGCGCCAGCGTTGGATCGCCGCCGGTGACGTACGCCATAAATCCGCTTCGTCCTTGCCGTCTAAGTTGCAGGAACCTCTGATCGATCCGGTTGTCCACAGGTTCCTCATAAACTCTCTAAGCAGCGAACGCCACTGGCGCCGTTAATTTTGATGTGATTCGCTGCTAAGAAAGTTTATGAGGAACCTGATGTGAGCTTGCCTTTCACAGCAGCGTTGCTTGCCGGAGGAAAGTCTCGACGCATGGGCCGAGATAAGGCTTTCCTGCCAGTCGAATGGCAAGGAAATTCGGTGCCGCTCTGGGATCGCCAATTGTCAATCCTGAAGGCGATCGCACCGGCGGAACTCGTGGTTTCAGGCCCGCGCAAGCAGGGGTATCCGGCATCGATACGCGTGTTTCCTGACGAGTGGGACGATGCTGGCCCCCTCGGCGGCATCGCGACTTCACTCGCCCGGATTCACCAAAATATGCTCCTCGTCCTGGCGCTTGATCTGCCGCGCATTCAACCCGGATTTTTGCAAAAGTTATTGGGCCGATGTGAAGCTGACCGTGGCGTCGTCCCGATGCTGAACAACCGTTTTGAGCCACTCGTCGCCGTCTATCCAAAAGCCGCATACGGGATCGCTATCGCCCAACTCAAGAAAGGTGATTATGTCTTGCAAAATTTTGTAAGCAAATTAATGCACAGCCGCCTCATAACCTGTTTCGAAGTCGAAAGCGACGAACAGCAGCAGTTGGAGAACTGGAATACGCCCGAAGATCTCAGGACGTAGTAAGCAAGCGTGGGTTTCGCGCCAAGGTATACGACCTATAAGACCTATACGGCCTATATGACCTATAAGAGAGGCGTGCGTCTGAGGCAACCTCAGCGTACCTCGGCGTACCTTTGCGCGACGCGGGTTCGAACGAGCAGCGGCAGCAAACTGGAAACCAGCATGACGCAAGCGATGATCGTCAGGGCGCCACTGTAGCTTCCTGTGACCTCCCGAATGCGCGCTATCAACAGCGGCCCGAACACGCCCGCAAAACCCCACGCAGTAAGCATGAGGCCGTAAATCGAGCCGATCCATCTCGGACCGAATAAGTCGGCCGCGAAGGCCGGCATTGTGCCGAAACCGCCGCCATAGCAGCTCAGTACGATAAAGCAGAGCGTAACGAGTATCGTGAACTCCCGCTGCGAGGGCATCAGGAAAAACAGCGCTGCCTGCACGAGAAACATGATGAAGAACACGTTTCGGCGCCCGATCGCATCAGATAACCAGGCCCAGAGGAGGCGACCGGCGCCGTTCGCGATCGAAATAATTCCCACCATCCCGGCAGCCACCAAGGGTGGCACTCCGCTGATTTCTTTGGCCATCGGTGCCGCTTGCGAAATGATGCTGATCCCGGCTGTTACGTTAAGGAACAGAATGGCCCAAAGCGCATACCACTGCCACGTGGATAGGGCCTCTTGCAGAGTGAACTCTGTCGTCCCCCGTTGGGATTGTTTCTTCGCGGATGGCTGCCAGCCTTCTGGCGCCCACCCATCCGGCGGGTTTTGCATGACGGAGGCTCCGGCAACGACCATGACCAGATAGGCGATTCCGAGGATAGCCAGTGTCTGCATGACGCCCACTTGTTGAATCAGGGCTGCGGCCAAAGGCGCCGTAAGCAGCGCGCCGGCGCCGAAGCCGGCTACCGCCAGACCCGTAATGAAGCCGCGTCGATCCGGGAACCACTTGACCAGCGTTGCCACGGGCACGATGTAGCCGAGACCCAGACCCAGGCCGCCCAGCACTCCATAGCCCAAGTAGAGAACCCAGATTCGGCCTGCCGAGAGACTGGACAACGCCACACCTAGACCGTAACAAATGCCCGCCGCAATGCCCACGGTTCGTGGACCCACGCGACTCATCCAGAGACCCCCGAGAAAAGCGGCAAAGCCTAAGACCAGAATCGCTATAGAGAATGCCAAGGTGACCTCGGAGATAGACCATCCGAATTTTTTCATTAATGGGTCGCGGAAAACGCTCCAGGCGTAGACCGCTCCCAGGGCGAGTTGCATCAGAACCCCACCGCCCGCCAGTAACCAGCGATTGGGCAGCCGGCGATCCGTTATGGTTTGCGTCATAAGCTTCTCCGGTTCAAATCCGAACAACAGAGGGTTGCTTCTCGGTTTCGTTGATCCGTTCTAGGGTGGCGAAAATTTCCTTGTAAGCCGGGATTGTGGCCAGCGGCGAACGCGCTTTCGAATCCACAAGTACGTTTCCCTCCGGCCAATGGATCTCAAGCGTGCCAGTCGCCATCGGGGCAATCATGACCTTCCCGTGGTAAGTTCCGAAATCGTTCTTCAACGCAACCGTGTCGCCTGAAACAAGGCTCAGGCGTTCGGCATCCTCTGCACTCATCAGAACCACGTCGCGCGGTGCGGCGTTGTTTGGGTCGGTGTCCTCATGGACCATACTATTGAATTGCTTACCCCGGCGAGTCACAACTCGAAACGCGCCGTCGCAGGCTGCCACCTGAGGTAATCTCACCGCCTTAAAGTGAGCTTTCCCGTCTCCCGTGGCAAACTTCCAGCCTGCGCAAAGGGCCCGTCCTCCGTATTGAAAATTGTCCCCTTGCTTATTGAGGGTCTGGATACCGTCGTACGCTGGGATGGCACGGGCGATTTCCTCTCGAATCGCCTTAGTGCTGGTGAAAGTCAGTTTGTCAGCCCAGTCCGGTCGCACACGCCGGGCAATCTCTTGAAACACTTCCCATTCAGAACGGGCCTCTGCGGTGCGCGGACCCCGAATCTCGGGACTGAAGATCACCCGCCGTTCGGTACTAGTCTCCGTAACTCCTCCAGGGATCTCGTAGCGGGTGGTCGCGGGCAGCAGCACAACCGTATCGGCCGGTTCGATCAACATTTGCGCCGAAAGCACAATATCCTGGTGAACGCGGAGGGGGATGGCTTCCAGAGTGCTGCTGGTCGATTCAGGGTCCGGCATTACCTCGCGGAAGTCACCTCCCATGGACCATAGCATGTCCAAATCACCTTTGCGTGCAGCCTCAAACATTTGCGGAGTAGTCATGCCGGGCTTCGAGGGAACGGGGAAACCCCAGAGCGTCGAGAACTTTGCGGCATTCTCCTTGTTGATCGCCAATCCTCCGGGAAACGCCGTCGCATAAGCGCCCATCTCGGCCCCGCCTTGGACGCCTGAGTGACCACGGATTGGCATCAGGCCGCAACCCTCTCGTCCGACGAATCCTCTGGAGAGGGCGACGTTGATGATTGCGTGCACGTTGTCCTCACCGCAGGTGTGCTGCGTGATCCCCATTCCCCAAACGAAAACCGCGCGCTCGGATTCGGCCACCATTTGGGCAAATGCCCGCATGATCTCGCGTCCGAGCCCGCTGGCAGTCTCCAACTCTTCCCAAGGGACCTGCTCCAGCATGGCCCGCAACTCCTCGAAACCTTCAGTATGGTCGCGGATAAACGCGTCGTTAATCCAGCGCTGCTCAATTAAGTGCTTAAGCGAGCCATGCAGAAACGCCAAATCGCCCCCAGCCTGTACCTGAAAGAAGCGGTCTGTGATTTTGGTACCGAAAAGGGCGCTTTCAACATCCGAGGGCACCCAATACCGGTCCATCACCGGCTCGCGGTAGGGATTAACCACAGCGACCTTGGTGCCGGCCTTTCGGGCATAATAAAGATATTTCATCATGACCGGCTGATTGTTGGCGACGTTGCTCCCGAAAAAGACGACTAGATCGGTGCCAATCAGGTCACTATAGGAGCAAGTCGTAGCGGCTACACCCAAGGCCGCCTTGAGGGCAAATGTACTAGGCGAATGGCAGATCCTCGCAGCGTTATCGACGTTGTTTGTGCCCAGAGCTCTCGCGGCCTTTTGCGCGGCGTAATACGTTTCATTGGGGACGCCACGGCTGGTCAGATAAAAGTAAAGACGCTCCGGACGGCTCGCCTTAATCCGAGTGGCAATCAGACCAAGCGCCTCCTCCCAGGGAACACGCCGGAAACCCGGCTCTCCCCGGCGGCGTATCATTGGATAAGGTAGCCGGCCCAGGGCCCGGATATCGCGCGAGCGCTTCGCTCGCAGTGCGGCAACGTCTTCCAGCGCCTTGATATCGAGTGCGGGCATTGTATTCAGCCGGAGGAGGCGCAGCCGAAGGTTGCAAAGGTGAATTCCTGTGACGGTCCAGTCCCGCATTCCGCTGGTACCCAGCGAACACCCGTCACAGACACCCTCCCTCAGAATGCGGAAAGCGTAGCCGAGCTTGTCGCGGTTCTCCCAAATCGCGCGGAGGATTTCCCCATAATTATTCGGATGTCGCTCACCGATGCCAAACGGCTTTAGACTTGCCCAAAGCCCAGGCGCCCAGCCCTCCGGAACGGGTCGGATCGATCTGTGCACTTTCATGTTGGCATATGTATTGGCATATGTAAGGGCGCTTGCTGCATGGGATTTAAGCGCTCGTAGCTTGAGGTATTGGAATTTAAAATACCTGTACTTGATTTCAAGGACCGAGCGGCCACCGCTCCCAAACCGCTAGCCTGGAGATTTGCAGGCGATGCAGGCCGGCTATTCAGAATCGTCGTCACCTTTCTCGTTATCAACTTGCTCATCTTGGAGGCGGTCAACCCGGATCAGCTTCCCGTTTCCAGCAATCTGCAATTCGAGGTCCGGAACGCCTTGCAGATCGATCTCGACCCTGAAGATTGTCACGTTGCCCCAACCGTAGCTATCGGCGCTCTTAGCAACTCCGTCGCCTTTTTCCATATCGATGGTTTCACGAACGGCCTGCGGTAGCGATTCAAGCGGGACATCGTCCGCAAACGACGCGAAAGGTAGGGTGAGGATCGGAAGTAGTACTAGCGAACGCATTTTCTAACTTACCGAGTTCAAAAAAATTTCTCGCACTGAAATTTATCAATCGTGGCTAATCCCGTTCGGTTCGAGCCCAGTTGGCCTCGGGCGCCGCAGAGGGTTTTGGCTTCTTCGAGGACGGAAACTGATCGATTGTCAGTCGCTAACCACGCGCTCGGTTCCGGCATATAGATTAAATCGATTCTCACGCAAAAACCCAACAAGCGTGGAGCCATACTCCCGCGCCAGCTCAACCGAAAGACTTGATGGAGCG
>JAFAJU010000453.1 GCA_019236035.1 Verrucomicrobiota bacterium
GCAAAAATACAAGGATAAGTTTTGGGGCACCAATGCAAGTAGATTGACTTTCAGGGCGGATTTCGATGGAGCTTTCCCAGGCCTGAAGGCCTGGGCTTCTATGGTCTCTAACCGCTTCGCGGTATGGCAGCCTCGCTGCTGATATGGACTTGTGTATAAAGATCGTGGCTGAAGACCTGAAACTATGCCTGCTCGCGGGAGCGAGATTCGCGAGCTTCGAATCGAGTGTATTTTTTCAGAAATGTCAAAAGAACGTCCCCGGTGGGACCGTTCCGCTGCTTTGCTATAATCAGCTCTGCTTCGCTTGCTGCTTCATTTTTTGCATCCTCATCCGTGTCATAGTAATCGGATCTAACAAGCAGACCGACCAAGTCGGCATCTTGTTCGATCGAACCTGACTCGCGCAAGTCACTCAAACGGGGACGCCCGCCTTGATTCGCGCGCGCGTCTGGTTGGCGGTTCAACTGGGCGATGACAATGATCGGCAGATTCAGCTCTTTGGCCAGTGCTTTGATTCCCCCTGAGATTTCCGAGATTTCCAATTGCCGGTTGTCCTGCGCCCTTCGACTCATTGAGCGAAGCAGTTGCAGGTAATCGATCACGATGAGCTGTATATCGTACTGCGACTTCATGCGCCTAGACTTAGCACGCAGCTCAGTGATGGTTAGACCCGGTGTGTCGTCAATGAACATTTTTGCAGCGGCGAGTTCCGAGGCTGCCGTAGTGAGTTTCGGAAAGTCTCGATCTGTCAGAAACCCGTTTCTGACGCTTTGTAGGTCCACTCTAGCTCGCGAGCAAAGAAGTCTCAGGACAAGCTGCTGGCTGCTCATTTCGAGGCTGAAGACCGCGACGGGCTTGCCGAAGTCCATTGAAACGTGCTCCGCGATGTTCATCGCCAACGCGGTCTTCCCCATGCTCGGCCGCGCCGCGATGACTATCATCTCGGCTGCGTGAAGCCCACTTGTCATCCGGTCCAACTCCTTAAATCCAGTCGATAAACCGGTTACCGAACCCCGTTTCTCATACAACTTTTCAATCTGTTCGATTGTTTCCATCACCAGATCTTTGGTCGGAACAAGCTCTGTTTTGACATGTTCTCCGGTGATCGCAAAAATCTCCTTCTCTGCGTCGTCCAGCAGAGGTTCGATTTCACTCTGCTGATCGTAGCATTGAGATGAAAGCTTGTTGCACGCGAGGATAAGCCGGCGCAAGACGTACTTCTCGCGGACAATATCGATGTAGTAACCGGCGTTCGCTGCCGTGGGAACAAAGCTGTAAAGGGCGCTGAGGTATTCAGGTCCACCCATCTCTTCGAGTTGATTCCGATCTTTAAGAGCTTGCTTCAGCGACACAAAATCGATCGGCTTACTCTTGTCACCAAATTCGAGGATCAGACCGTAGATAATCTGGTGAGCCGGGATGTAGAATGCGTCAGAGCGCAGGCGCAGGACACAGATGTCAGCTACCTCTCGAGGAGAAAGTAACAGTGAACAAAGAACGCCCTTTTCGCCATCTTCGCTGAAAGGAAGGGATCGAGGCACCTCTTTCCCCCCGGGTGGGCTGTGAAAATCTTGTGAATAACTTGATCTTCGCGTCCCGACGCCTGTCCCCTCGGCACTTAAGGGGTTCTCGGCAGGTTTCACCAAACCTTGAGAACCTTTTGCCATTGATAGTTAGGCGGCAGGCTTTGTTTTTCGTCTGGCCCTTGATTTGGCCTCGGTCGCGTCGCTCTCTTCGCGAGCGGGAGGAGCCGGTGCAACAGATTTAATTTCGACTTTCAACGTCGCTACAACGTCGTGGTGCAGCTTTATGGTGACCTCTTTCTCACCACTCTCTTTGATTGGACGCTCTAAGTCGATCTTGTGACGATCGATCGTAATCCCGAAATCGGCCTGGAGCTTGTCTTCAATGTCCTTAGCCGTCACGGAACCGAAAGCCCTTCCGGTCTCACCAGTTTGCAACGCGAACTCGAGTTTAATTTTATCTATCTTGTGGGCAAATTCCTCGGCATCGTTAAGCTCACGGGCCTCTCGCTCGGCGCGCTTGGTCTTCAACTGGTTGAGACGCTTGAGATTAGAGGGAGTAACTTCATAGGCCTTTCCAGTTGGAATCAGATGATTCCGAGCATAGCCCTTGCGGACCTTGACAATATCAGCCTCAGCGCCCAGGCCGGGGATATTTTCTTTCAAAATTATTTCAGCGTCAGGCATAAGATTCCCTCTTGGAAAGTCGCGGGAGGCCATCACTACATCCCAAGAGAGAGCGTGTCAAGATTCGGTTTTCGCGACGTGGGCGGGACGCCCGTGCAGCCGCAAGATCACGGGCGGGACGCCCGTGCTACGGCTCCTCAACGTCGAGTGGCTCGGGGGGTAGTTCTTCGTCTTCGACGGTGAATTTTCGCTTCCGCTTGTTCACTGGAAGCGGCGACATGGTCATATTTATGCTTTTGCCCATTAGCTTCGGTTCCATCTCGACCTGACCCATCGTCGACAGGTCACCCTTCAGCCGATGCATTAACTGGTCACCGAGTTCCTTATGGCTCATTTCGCGGCCGCGAAATTGGAGCTGAAATTTCACCTTGTTGCCTTTGTCCAGAAATTGCTCTGCGTGCCGCACTTTGATCATGTAATCGTGCGGATCGATGTTAACCCGGAACTTGATCTCTTTAAGCTTGGACGAGGTCGACTTGCGATCTCTATCCTGTTTGGAAAGGTCGTATCTGTACTTTCCGAAATCGACGATCTTGCAAACGGGTGGATTGGCGGTAGGAGCCACCTCGACCAGATCGAGTCCGAGCGATTGAGCTCTTCGCAAGGCATCCTGGAGCTTCATTATGCCCAACTGTTCGTTAGTTGTGCCTAGAATCACTCGCACTTCTCGTGCGCGAATTCGACCGTTGACGCGGATCTGCTGTTGCTGAATAAAACTATCTCCTCGGAGTGCGGCCGGGGCGCCGAGCGGTGCACTCAATCACGTTGACGTTCTCTGACCTCGATTTGAATTCGTTCCACAAATTCCGACGCACTAACGGCTCCCTCGTCACCGTTTTTGCGGCTACGCACAGCGACTTCGCCGGCTTGCTCTTCTCGTGCGCCGAGCACCAACATATAGGGGACCTTTTCCAGCTGAGCAAGGCGAATCTTAGCACCGATCTTGTCCGAACTTTCGTCGATCGAAGCCCTGATGTTCCGATGCAAAAGGAGCGCTGATATGGACCTTCCGTATTCCAGTTGCTTATCAGAGATCGGAAGGACACGCACCTGTTCGGGAGCCAGCCAAGTGGGAAAGCTTCCCGCAAAGTGCTCAATCAAAACACCGCAGAACCGTTCGAGTGAGCCGAACGGCGCGCGATGGATCATCACGGGCCGACGTGCCGAGTTGTCCGATGCGACATAATTGAGCTCGAATCGTTCCGGCAAATTGTAGTCAACCTGCACCGTGCCAAGCTGCCATTCTCGGCCGATGACGTCCTTGACCACAAAGTCGATCTTTGGGCCATAGAAAGCGGCTTCGCCGGGTTCCTCAGAGAAAGGCACACCCAGGGTTTTGGCGCTCTCTCGCAGGGCCTCCTCTGCTCGATCCCATTGTTCTGAGGATCCGACGTATTTGGATGAGTCGACGCCGCGAAGGCCCACCCGGATCCGGTAGGAATTCATGCCCAGGGTATTCAAAATCTTCAGGACAAGCTGGAGGCAGCCTTGAATTTCACCGAGAACCTGCTCTTCGGTGCAAAAGATGTGAGCGTCGTCCTGAGTAAAACCCCGAACCCTGGTCATTCCGCTCAGTTCGCCTGATTGTTCCCAGCGATAAACGGTTCCGAATTCCGCCAGTCGCACCGGAAGATCTCGATACGAATGTGGACTCGACGCATAAATCTTGATGTGCATCGGACAGTTCATCGGCTTTAGCAAATAGCCTTCGATTTCGCCTTTCCCCAGGCGATTAGAAAGATCAGCGCACGAGCAGCCTTCGTCGGCAAGTCTGGTCAAAGTTTCCGGTTCGATGAGTGGCGGGAACTGCGAGTCACGGTAATAGGGGTAGTGGCCGGAAGTGCGGTAAAGGGCCAATTTGCCGATATGGGGTGTAAAGACTTCAGCGTACCCTTGGTGTCGCAGCTCTTCAGAAATAAAGGCCTGGAGTTCCTTTCGGACGATCGCACCTTTAGGTTTCCAGAGAACCAGCCCGGGTCCGACCTCTTCGTCAATATGAAACAGCTCGAGTTCGCGACCCAACTTCCGATGATCCCGTTTTCTAGCCTCTTCCAGTTGCTCAAAGTGGTGGTCCAGATCGGCTCGTGACTTGAATGCCGTGCCATACACGCGTTGCAGCTGCGGATTGTTCGCGTCCCCTTTGTAGTAGGCCCTCGCGATAGAGGTGAGTTTAAATGGACCGATGTTGCCTGTCCGCATAACGTGAGGACCGGCGCACAGGTCAGTGAAGTCTCCATTGCGATACAAGGAGATTTCTTCCTCGTCGGGTATCCCTTGGAGAATATCGAGCTTGAATTTGCTGGGTTCGCGCCTCGGTCCAAGCGCGCCTAAGCGCCCTTCTTTTGCCAATCGGACCGCTTCGTCCCGGGAGACCACAACCCGTTCGAACGGTTGGTTTTCCTTGATGATTTTCTTCATCTCGGCCTCGATCTTGTCGAAGTCATCGGTCGAAATATGATGATTCAGCTCGAGATCGTAGTAAAAACCGTTCTCGACCGGTGGACCCGCCGCGAACTGTGCTTCAGGCCAAATCCGGAGGATGGCTGTTGCAAGCACATGGGCGCATGAATGCCGCATTCGTTCGAGGTCCGTCATCCGCTGTCTCTCCTCGGTCGTTTTCCGATCGTCTGGCATGGGTTGAAAGGCCTGGAAAATACACGGGTCGCTCAAAATTCAAAACTCAAAACTTAAAATTGGCTATACTGGGATCGAGGTGCCATAACGAGGAACCTCAAAGAAATTCATGAACAAAGTGAAAATCGCAATTGTTGGCGCAAGCGGTTATTCCGGTGAAGAACTCGTGAAGCGCCTTGCGGAACACCCTCTGGTCGAGCTTGGCTGTCTCACTTCGCGCCAGCACGCTGGTAAGAAGGCCTCCGAAGTATTCGGTTGGATCGGTCAGCACTCTCCGCTGGCGAATCTCGAATTCAGCGAACCGGACCTGACATTACTGGCTTCGCAGGGCATCGCATTTGCGTTCCTTGCGCTTCCGCACGGTGTTGCATCCGAGTTCGCCTTGCCGTTACTGGAGCAGGGAATCAAAGTGATCGATCTCAGTGCGGATTTTCGAGTCAAGGATGCAGCAGTGTACAAGTATTTCTATAAGCACGAGCACCCGGTTCCCGCGCTGTTGAAGAAATCGGTTTACGGGCTTCCCGAGGCCTATCGCGATCAGATCAGGCGCGCTGAACTGGTGGCGTGTCCGGGCTGTTATCCGACGAGCATTTTGCTTCCTCTGTTGCCGGTGGTACGCGCTCGGATGATCCGGCCTTCAAGTATCATTGTGAACAGTCTCAGCGGCGTGAGCGGCGCCGGCCGAAAGGCAGACGTGGACCTGCTGTTTGTCGAGTGTAACGAGAGCGCCCGGCCCTATGGTTTGCCGGGGCACCGGCACCTATCGGAGATTGAACAGGAGATTTCAGATGCGGCCGGGGAGCAGGTCCGCATACAGTTCGCGCCCCATTTGATCCCGCTCAATCGCGGAATCGTCACAACTATTCACGCAGAACCCGTGAAAGAGCTGACCGTCGACTCGTTGGAAGAAGTTTACCAAACGGCCTACGGCCCCGATCGGTTTATACGATTGCTGGGGTCACGCCGGTACCCTGACGTGAAGGACGTGGCTTTCACCAATCGTGCGGAAATCGCCTGGCGGGTCGACTCGAGGACCGGGCGCGTTATTCTGATGTCTGCTTTGGACAACCTTGTCAAAGGGGCAGCCGGCCAGGCGATCCAGTGTTTCAATATAATGAACGGCTGGGACGAAGGGATCGGACTTGGAACTTAGCGAAAATGCTCGGCAGAAGTCATGTACTGTTGTATCAGGTGAGGCCGCTCTTAGAACATGGAACCAGCATTTTTTGAGATCCGTGGAGGGATTACTGCGCCCAGCGGTTTCCGGGCCGCTGCGGTTCGGTGTGGCATTAAAGAGGGAGCGCTCGAAAAGCGCGACCTTGGTTTAATCATTTCGGACTTTCCGGCTGTGGCTGCGGCCACATTCACTTCGAATAAGATCAAAGCCGCCCCTGTTCGCGTTTCGGCCGCCCATTTGCGGGCTGGGGATACAAGGGCAATTATCGCAAATAGTGGAAATGCGAATGCTTGTACCGGTTCGACTGGAATCCAGAATGCGAGGAGAATGACCCAGGCGGTGGCTCGCCAACTGGGTCTGAAAGAGCGACAGATCCTAGTCTGCTCCACCGGCCGGATTGGACGTGATTTACCGATCGAGAAGATCGAGCAGTTCATGCCGGCCCTAGTAGCGGGATTGAGCTCGAGCGGCAGCGACGTCGTGGCTAAAGCGATCATGACGTCGGATACCTTTCAGAAAGAAATCGCCGTGGAGTTGCCGTTGGCGGACAAACGAGTGCGGATCGGCGGTATCGCGAAGGGGGCAGGAATGATCAATCCCGACATGGCAACGATGCTTTGCTTCATTACGACCGATGCCCCGATTTCCAAGAGAGAGTTGCAAAGACTAACTTCTGCCAGTGTGGAGCAGTCGTTCAATTGCATCACGGTCGATGGTGACATGAGCACGAACGATACCGCCATTTGCTTGGCGAATGGCCAGGCCGGGATACCCCCAATAGAGCCGGATCGCGAAGAATACAGCCGGTTTGCCGAAGGGCTCAACTTTGTGACCCGGCAGTTGGCTCGGATGATCGTCGAGGACGGTGAGGGCGCGACGAAGTTTGTCGAAGTCCACGTGAAAGGCGCCGCGACTTATCAGGATGCCAGAAAGGCCGCAGAAGCGGTGGCTAACTCGGTATTGGTCAAATGCTCGTGGTACGGCGAAGATCCGAACTGGGGCCGAATCATGGATGCCGTTGGATATTCGACAGCTAAGGTGCGGGAAGAGATGGTGGACATATTTTTCAACGGAGCTGTCGCCGTCGAGCACGGAATGGCGAGTAGTACCCCAGCGGAGACGCTAAAAGAAGTTCTCGGAAACAAAAAGTTTACTGTTACCATTGACCTCCACCTGGGGTCGGCGGAATACAAGGTGTTTACTTCCGATCTGACCCCAGAGTACGTGAGATTTAATATGGGCGAGTAGTCGGAGGAGGGAGAAATACGAATGCAGAACCAGTTCGAGGTCGGGAAAGCGGAGGCGCTTTTGGAAGCGCTTCCCTTTATCCAAAAATTCCGCGGCCAGACGTTTGTCATCAAATATGGTGGCAGCGCCATGGAGGACGATCACCTGATCGAGCGTCTGCTGCGTGACGTCGTGTTCCTTGAAGCAGTCGGTATTAATCCTTTGCTGGTCCATGGCGGCGGTAAGGCAATTACCCAGCGTATGCGTGAGGCTGGAATAACACCACGCTTCGTCAACGGACTCCGAGTCACCGACCAGTTGACTATCAAGATCGTGGAGGAGGTGCTGGATACGGTGATCCGTCCTCGGATAGTCGGCGCGATGCAGGAATTCGGTGGACACGCGGAAGGATTTTCCGGCCGAGACGTTTTCAAGGCCAAACGTCTTCCACCTCAAATCGACGGTAAGAATCTGATTGATATTGGTTTTGTGGGTGAAGTGACGTCGTTGGAGCTCACCGGTGTGAGCGAGGCGATTGACCGGGAAGTGGTGCCCGTGATCTCGCCGATCGCTCAGACAGACGACGGAACAATACTCAATGTGAATGCAGATGTAGCGGCAGGGGCCATGGCCGGTGCGTTAAAGGCCGCCAAGATGATCTATGTGAGTGACGTCTTGGGCGTGATGCGCAACGTAAAGGATGTGAACTCGCTGATTCCGACGGTCAATCGGGAAAACGTGGCGCAGCTTATCGATGATGAAATCATCGAGGGAGGAATGATACCCAAGGTACTTTCGGCTGTTGAGGCACTTAACGAAGGCGTTGGGAAAGTACACCTGATCGACGGTCGTATTCCACACGCCTTGCTTCTCGAGGTCTTCACCGCGGGTGGCATCGGAACGGAAATCGTGCCCTGAGCCTGCATCGCTCGAAAATCTTTGGAAGATTTGTGAGCGATGCAGGCTAGGCTTAGAACTGCGGCAACCACTGTTTTTGGGCTTCCAGCATTTCGTCGACCATGCTCCGGATCTGAGGCAAGGTGCAAACTGCGGCCGTCAGCGGATCCAGCATGACAGCGTGATAGACAGCTTCGGTGCTACCGGTCAATGCAGCTTCGACAATCAATTCCTGAACGTTGATGTTTGTCCGGTTGAGCGCAGCTAGTTGGGTCGGCAGCGAGCCGACTTTCGTCGGTTGAAGGCCGTTCCCGTCTACCAGGCAGGGGACTTCGACGCAGCACCCTGTGGGCAAATTGTCGATCAGGTCCGTATTTGGAACGTTTCCGTTAATGCGGATAGCTGAGTCCGATTCCACGGACTCGATAATAAAAGAACCGTATTCGTGCGTGCGATCGGTCGCCGGGGCCTCTGCGAGAATTTCCTCGAACTCGTGCTCGAACTTTTGGATTCGATTGAGGCAGTGCCGCAAATAACCGCCGGTTCGACCGAAGTCGAACCAGCTGTTCACCTTATCAGTGAAATTCGGAACCAGTTCGTCGTTCACCATTTTGGCACTCTTACGGAAGTAAGGAACGTACTCGCTCGCATGACCACTGGATTCAGTCACGAAGAACCCGAAGTGCTTCATGAGCTCGATGCGGACCGGCTCCCGGGCGTATATCTCCGGACGATCAATCGCTTTCCAGATCGACGGGTAGAGATCTTCCTTTCCGCGCCAGAACTCGAGGAAAAAGGCCTGATGGTTGATGCCGGCAGAGAAGAAGGTCACTTCGTTGTACGGGACGTTGATCCATTCGGCGATCATCTCGCTTGTTCCCTGCACGCTATGACAGAGTCCAACGTGCGGGCGACCGGTGGCGGCGTCGATCGCCCAGCAGTTTGCTGCCATCGGGTTCACGTAGTTCAAGACCAAGGCGTCAGGGGCAAGTTTATCGAGTTCAAGGCAAAGCTCGGTGAGCACAGGGATAGAGCGAAGCGCTCGAAATACACCACCGGGACCAAGCGTATCGCCGACGCATTGCTCCACGCCATATCTCTGCGGTATCTCGATGTCGAGCTTGTACGCCTCCAATCCGCCTTGTTGAAACGTCGTGATCACATAATCGGCATCCCGGGTGGCGCTCTTGCGATCCATGGTCGCCTCAACTTTCGCTGGGAGTTTTCTCCGTTCGACGATTGACTGGACGATCCGGCGACTTTGTTCAAGGCGCAACGGATCGATATCCATCAAGCTGATTGTGCTCTCCTGCAGGCTTGGCGCCAGCAAGATATCGTTGCAGAGATTTCGGGTGAATACGAGGCTTCCAGCCCCAACTAATGCAATTTTTGGCATAAGAATTAACTTTTGACCGCTACTGCGGTGAGTCCGGAAACCAATCGGCGCTGGACGATCGAAAAGAACACTACGGTCGGAATGATGGCCAAGACCGTCCCCGCGGTGATCAAGCCCCATCTAACCTGTAAGCTGCTCATAAAGGTCTGCAACCCGATAGGCAGAGTCTGAGTCTGATTGCTCTGTGACAGAATGGAAACGAAGAGGTAGTCGCCCCAGGAGACCACAAACGCAAAGAAGCCGGCGACGACGAGTCCTGGAATTGCGACCGGATAAAGGATGCGAAACAGTACGCCAAATCGCGAACATCCGTCTATTAGCGCGGCTTGGTCAAGTTCGCGCGGAATGGCGTTGAAGTAGCCGGTCAACATCCAAAGGGCAAATGGCAGAGTGATTGAAGTATGAGTCAGGATCAGTCCGAGGTGGCTGTCAACCAGGTTCAGGTTCGACATGAGAACATAAAACGGAATTAGAACCAGGACGTAAGGAAAAAACTGCGGCAGTAGGGCGGCCATCATGAAAAGGCGTTTACCTTTCAAAGTAAATCGGCTCAAAGCGTAAGCGCCGAGGCTGCCCAGGAAAACGGTTAGTACCATCACGCTGAATGCGATCACAAATGAATTCATCAGGTAAGTGATAAAGTTGCTGATCTGAAAGGTCTCCAGGTAGTTTTGGAAGGTGAGTTCCGACCACGCAGGTAACAGGCGTCCCGACTGAATCGAATCGCTATTGCGGAAACTAGAGAGGACCAACCAGGCGATAGGCAGAAGCAGACACAAATAAAACAGCGCAAGACCGGTGTAGGTCACAGTCGCGCGAGTCGGAAGCGGTTTTCTCATTGTTCTGACAAGCCTTTAATGAACTTGTTGCAGACCAGCACCAGGAAAACGAGGACCACGAGCATAATCACGCCCCCGGCGCTCGCATAGCCAAGTGCATATCCGTTCCAGGCTTGCTTATAAATGTAGGTTGGTAACACCTCCGTTGCGTTTACCGGGCCGCCGCCGGTCGAGAGAAAAACAAAGTCAAAATTGTTGAACGTGAAGGTTACATGGAGGACCACCATCACGAGAATAATGTACCTGAGATTGGGAAGCGTGATGAACCAGAATTGCCGCCACTCGCCCGCTCCATCGATTCGTGCCGCTTCATAGAGATCGCTTGAAATCGCCTGCATCGCTGCCATGAAGGCGACAGCGTAGAAGGGCACGTTTCGCCATAGATGCATGATGAGGACCAAAAGAAACGCGAATGTCTCGTCACCGAACCAATTACGTGCCAATCGTTCCAGACCCACATCCTTCAATAAGATGTTCACGAACCCGTAGCTTGGCAGCGTCATGAATCGGAACATGACGACGGAAGCGATAATCGGAAGCACCCAGGTGATCATCGCCACACTTCGAAAAAAGTGAATGCCAGGCACTTTCTGGATCAACAAATGCGCCATCACCAAGCCCAAAATGACCTGAAGCACTACCGCGGAAAAAGTGAGCTGCAGGGAATGCAGGAGCGAAATTTGAAAAACCGGATCTCTCAGGAGCTTGAAGTAATTTTCGAGTCCGACAAACAGGGAGTGGCCCGGATCGATCAGAGACTGGTTTGTAAAAGAGGTCAGAATTCCGGATATCGTCGGGTAGAGATTCAGCCCGAGGATGACCAGAAGTGCAGGGAAAAGAATCGCGTAGCCGAAACCCTTTCTGCTGAGATTTTGCCAGAGCGTGACCGAGCTTTTTGCTGAGCGAGGGACCGAGCTCATTGGCCAAATCTAAATGCAAAGTGAGAGGCCGAGAAGGGGAGGCAGGATGTAGGCGAAGCGTCCCGCTTTGCTTCTTCATGAGACCGATGCAAAGCGGGATGCTTCGCCTACCCGACAACCTGCCATCGAGGTAGGGCGAAGACCGCGGCTGGCTCAGTCGAGCCGCTCCGCCAGAGCCGCAGAGCTCCGCCCTTTTAAGGAAAAACTATAGCTGATTGTTTTTAGCCCTTTGATCGAGCGTATTGTAAAGCTCCTTTCCGGCA
>JAFAJU010000208.1 GCA_019236035.1 Verrucomicrobiota bacterium
TCTTTTCTATCGCCGTGGCGCAGAAATACGTTGTTCTCGATTCTTTTTGAAATCTCCATTTTTTCTTGATTGCATGCGTGTAACAGTCTATGCCATGCCGCCCAATCTCCCGCAATTGGCTGAACGCATACTTTAATTCCCTCTCAAAAGGGCAAGTGTACCGTCTCCTAAATCCTTGCGCTCCGTTGCGTTCAAAATGGGCCGCCGGGCAGGCTCAGGCAGCAGAATACTCCGGCTATGGCGGACAATTCTGCTGCTTTTTGGGAAGAAGAATTTAACAACAGTTTGTTTCGATTCATCTATTTCAAGATTTTAAATCATGCTCTTAGACAGACGCGGAGGCGTCTGTTTAAGAGCTTTCTAGCCCGCAATGAGCTCGTCGCCTCGACTTTTGCGTGATTTTTGCGGGCTATGAGGGCGCATATCTAAAGGGATACCTAACCGACGAGCAACGCGGCCGCCGGTCCATTTTCAACGCAATCCTCCGGGTCGCGATCAGTTGGTTGTTTTTCCGCGTTGCTCGCTCGACCCGTATCGCAAGCCTCCTGGGTTTACCGGATTTTCAGATCGGTGATGACACCCCTGTACCAAGGGACAGTAGATTTCTTTGCTAAGTATCTTTAAGAATAAGCGCCTGGTTGGAGAACGCCTATGTCCCCGAGCGCGAATATCTCGGAAGCACCGCTCGTTCTCATTGTAGACGATGATGTCTCAGTGAGACGATCGACTGCGAGGCTCTTACGCTCGTCACGCATGCGGGCAGAGAGTTTCGCGTCGGCTCAGCACCTGCTCGATTCTGAGAACACAATCGAGGCGGATTGCCTGATTATTGATGTACGAATGCCCAGTATAGACGGGCTGCAATTGTTGCGCCGCCTGAGGGCAAACAGTCAGCGCACGCCAGTGATCTTCTTTAGTGGAGAGGCTACTCAAGAAGATGAAGACCGGGCGCTCCGAGCGGGTGCACTGGCCTTCCTTCGGAAGCCTGTCTGTAAGGATGCGTTGCTGCGCTTTATTCAGATGGCACTCGAAAGTACAAAACGCGCGAACCACCTGGCGCAAGCAAACGAAGCGCTTCGGGGATGTCTCGACATGCTCGCCTCCGTGCCTGAACTAGATGACTTTCTTGGACAGGTTATGATGGCCATAACCAGGCAGCTAGGCGCAATCTCCTGCATGTTAAGAGTGTTTAGCACCGAGCAAAAATGTCCGTTGTTTGAGCTACTATTCCAGGATGGCAGGATAGTGTCGCCCACAGATGCAGGCTATCCAGAGGTGTGTCGATCGTTACCCTCGGAGGAGCTAGGTATCGAATCGTGGGGGAAATCTGTTACCGTGCTGCATCTTGACGACCCTCAGACAGTGCTGAAACCGGAGGGGCTGCGCAACTATCTTCTCCAGCACGGCGTCAGAACTCTACTGATCATCCCGTTGATCTCCCGTGGCGAGCTCAATGGAGTATTGGGTTTCCGGTTTGCCGAAGATCGCGATTTTCAGGCCGAAGAACTTGAACTCGCTCAAGCCTTGGCGACACAAGCCAGTTTGGCAATTCACCTCACTCAACTTGCAGAATCAGCGAAACGATCTGCTGTGCTGGAAGAGCGGAATCGCTTGGCTGGCGAGATTCACGATTCGCTCGCTCAGAGCTTTGCCGGTGTTTGCATGCACCTCGCGGTCGCAGCAGAGGAAACGGAAAAAAATGGCAAAGAGGTTCTCAGCCAGATAGGGCGTGCGATAGACGTGGCTAAGTTTGGCTTATCCGAAGCGCGCCGTTCAGCATTGAGCCTCCGCTCGAAGATTATTGAGGAGTCAGGACTCGTGGAGGCCCTGAAAATGTTGGCCGAGCGCTCAAATATCCCGGGGCGGCTGCGCTGCACCTTCCGTTCCAACCTCGAGAACGACGCTAGCCTGCCGGTTCAGGTCCGCCAAGATTTACTACGAATTGCGCAAGAGGCAATTAGTAACGCAATCCGCCACGCCGAGCCCAGAGCCATTGGAGTCGGTCTGCGCTTGGATCGCACCAATTTGATTCTCAAAGTCACTGACAACGGGTGTGGAATGACCAATACGGAAGAGATAAGAGAGGGATTCGGCTTTGTTAACATGCGAGCAAGAGTGAAAAACCTAAATGGTTCATTAAACATCCGCAGCGCGCGCGGCCGCGGAACTAGCATTTTGGTTACTGTGCCGGTTGACGGTTAGCGGTTCACGTTCAGAATTGGCATATGCCGGATGCCAGTACCAAGACTGACGCGCATTCGGCCTCCCAATGGCTTTCGAGGAAGCGAGCTGCGATCCGTTCCCCTGTACCAAAGGACAGTAGAACTTTATCTCTGAGTGCCTCTAAATTAATCACTACAGTGGCTCCAACCGCAAATGCAAGCGAATCAACACTCGTTATTGTTGTGGATGACGACGCTTCGGTCGCTAACTCGACCTGCAGACTCATCCGCTCATTGGGCATGCGAGGCGAGGCATTTTTCTCAGGAGCAGATTTACTGAATTCAGGACGCGCAACCGAGGCCTCCTGTTTGATTCTGGATGTGCGCATGCCGAGTTTGGACGGCTTGCAGCTACAGCGACGTCTAAAGGAAATCAGGCCGGGTATTCCCGTGATCTTCTTCAGCGCCCACGCCGGCAAGGAAGACGAAGACCAGGCGCTGTGCTCCGGTGCGGTGGCTTTTTTGCGCAAGCCCGTGCATAGGGGTGACTTGCTGCGCGTAATTCGTATGGCTCTCGAACGGAGGAGTCAGGCAGCGCATGGGCCAAGCGCAAGCCTGGCTGAACCAGGCGACCAAGGTTAAACTGCGCGAAGGGCTCGTGCGCGCGTGCAGCCCTGGCCTATCCTTCGGCCGAGACCGCTTTCAAAGATGAAGAACTCGTCGCTGTGTTGCAGAGAGCGGGCCTGGATCGTCTTTCTTCGTCACTCAACCAGATCCCGCAGCCGCGGCATAAAGAAATAGCCCAGAAGATCATACAATCCAAAGATGTGTTCCATGCCTGCCACCCGTGAATACTCCCTGTACTAAGAGACAGTAGAATTGCCGTCCCCAACGGTGTTAGTTGCCGGTCGTTGGAGAGCGGCGCGATCGGCAGTCGGAGTTGGCTCAAGTCAGCCGAGTGCTACGCTCCGAAAACTCGAGCACCGAACCTAAGGATTGAACGAATTCATGAAATCCAAGCGCGACTGTTTAACAGTACAGAATGTAGAACGGCAACTCGCGCGACGTTTTGGCGAAATCGGAATGCCGAACGCCGACTTGTCCGAGTTACCTTTGGCTGTCCGGCAACCCTCCGCCAAATCGCCGGTCAGTGTGCTTCTTGCCGATGATCATCCCGTAATCCGAGAAGGATTACTTAAGATTCTAAACTCGCAAAAAGACATAAGAGTGGTAGCTTGCGCAGCGGATGGCGAGGAAGTAGTCAACCTGTACTATCAGTCTCTTCCTGACGTCCTGATACTCGATCTTCGCCTTCCAAAGAAGGATGGGCTGCAGGTGCTGAATGAGCTAATGGCGCGTGGGAACTCCAAACCGCGGGTGATTATAATTACAACTTTCGATTGTGAAGAAGTTATTTTTAAAGCCGTCCGCGCAGGCGCCAAAGGTTACTTGGTTAAAGTGGCAGATGCTCAAGAAATTCGGGAAGCAGTGCGTCGGGTCGCAAAAGGGGAAACCTTCTTTCCGCCAGAGGTTGGGTTGAAACTAGCTAAATCGATCGCCTCTCCTAGACTTTCGAAGCGGGAAATGGACGTTCTTCATAATTTAGCTAGTGGCAAAAGGAATAGAGAAATCGGACACACTCTCGACGTCAGTGAAGGGACTATAAAGTTTCATGTTAAGTCAATCCTTCGAAAATTAGATGTGATCGGCCGAGCTGAAGCTGTGGCGGTTGCTACTACACGCGGGATAATCCAATTAGCTTAAGTTGACCAACCGCTGCCCTTCCCTTTCGGGTTATGAAACAAACGCTCAGGCCGGCAATAGCAAACCAGAGTAGGGGACACTATTGCGCGCGTCGTTGCAGTAGAAAGGAGTAATTACCAATGGTCGTTTGCAATCGTGAACAGAATGCCTATTACCCCAGGCCGGACAAAGGGTTGATCTGGGGAAGCAGGAAAATCAGATATTATCGGGGCTTCCTCCTGGTGAGCCGAAAACAAATCTCAGCGTTGCGGCTCAGCCAAAGAGATAGCAAATAGCAGACAGCAAAAGCAGATTTCGGGGAAAAACCGG
>JAFAJU010000064.1 GCA_019236035.1 Verrucomicrobiota bacterium
TCCGCTTCTCTGGCAATAAACTCGTCGATCAAAAGCGCGTGCTTCGCCAGCGCCTCTGCAGCTGGAACCAGACTTTCAGGAACCAGATCAGGCACCTCGTCCCGGAAACCCAGAATCGCCGAGGGTTCGATACCGACCAGAGGACTCTCAGAGCTGACGACGTCCTTTAAGAGTTCCACATTGCGGATCGCCAGCTTTTGGGCATCGCGCAGGAGACCCTTCGAAATTTGAGCGCGGCCGCTATCCACGTGGTTGGGAATGACGGCCTCGTAGCCCAGTCGATTGAGCAACCGCACGGCCTTGATCCCCACACCCTCGTCATTGAAATTCGTAAACTCGTCGCAAAAGAGAAAGACTCGTCCGTTCGGAAACCGGCCGTTCTTATTAGCATGGATCCGGTGCCAGCGCCGCAACGGCATCCGGTTGAGTTCAGGTATCGAACGCCCCTGCGCAAAACCGGCAAATCTCTTAAACGCGCTCGCTGTCGCGTTGTTTTTCACTAAAAAATTAAACAGTCCGGGCGCGATCGAGGCCAAAGCCATCGCCTGCGAGAAGCTTCCAATAAGCCTGGCGCGCATCGGAACACCCCGGGCATCGTAGCGTTGCTGGAGCCATTCGGCTTTAAGGCGAGCCACGTCAACATTGGAGGGGCACTCTGATTTGCAACCCTTGCACGATAGGCAAAGCTCCATAACGGGCCCGATCTCATCGCTGTCGAAGGGATTGGCCTTCGTGGAATGCGTTAGAACTTCACGCAAAATATTGGCGCGGGCGCGCGTGGTGTCCCTCTCGTTACGTGTGGCCATATAGCTCGGGCACATCGTTCCACCCATGAGATGCGACTTGCGGCAATCACCCGATCCGTTGCACTGCTCTGCGGCGCGCAAAATCCCCCGAGCTTCTGAAAATCTGAGTACGGTTTTAAATTCCCGCGCAGCCTGGCTCGGTTCGTAGCGCAAGCTTGCATCCATCGGCGGCGTATCGGTGATCTTACCTGGATTGAAGATGCCCGTCGGATCCCAGGCCCTTTTAACCGCCCGAAAAAGAGCATAGTTCTTTTCCCCGACCATCAGGGGTAGAAATTCGCCGCGGAGGCGCCCGTCGCCGTGTTCGCCGCTCAATGAGCCGCCATAACGTTTGACCAAGTGCGCGATCTCGGTCGCAACAACGCGAAAGAGCCTGCGGTGTTCCTGGTCCTTCAGGTTCAGAATAGGCCGCAAATGCAATTCCCCCGAACCGGCGTGAGCATAATGCACAGCAGAAAGGCCATAGCCGCCCAAAATTTTATCGAATTCCTGCACAAACGCTGGAAGATCCTCCGGATCGATCGCGGTATCCTCTATGACCGCGACAGGTTTGGCGTCTCCCGGTATGTTCGAAAGCAGACCTAAGGCGGCTTTGCGCAAGTTCCAGACACGGTTTTGGTCCGGGCCCCAGACGACCGGATAGTGATAACCAAGGCCGGCTGCTCGCAATTCGGCTTCAAGCCGAGCCGCGACATCAGCCACCTCTTCACGTGTTAGTGCGGCTAGCTCCACCGCGAGGATAGCGCCGGGATCTCCCTGGACGAAAAACCGATTTAGTCGCTGCTCGAGATTGGCCTTGGTGCACTCCAGGATGTTATGGTCCATCAACTCGCACGCACGCGGTGCCTGACGGAGCGCCACAATGTTAGCACGCAAAGCCTCGTCAATCGTCGCGCAATGGACGCAAACGAGCGCGCTGACGCGCGGTGGCAGCGGATCACACGCCAAGGTGATCTCGGTTAAAAACGCCAACGTCCCTTCGGAGCCGGCTAACAGGCGGCAGAAATTAAAAGGAGGCCCACCGGCGGTGAACGGCTCACAATCCGCAAGCAGGTCCACGGCATAGCCCGAATTACGACGATGGATAGATCGCTTAGGGAACTCGCGCACAATTTCCGCGCGATTCCCGGCTTCACCGAGCAGTTTCTTTGTCTCGCGATAGATCGAAGCCTCGAGCGTGTCGCCCAAACATTTCGCTTCGAATTCCTGAGGCGACAGGGGGCCGAATTCGCCGATCGAACCGTCACTCAACACCGCGCGCGCTGAGATGAGGTGGTCGCGCGTACTGCCATAAACTACGGAGTTTGCCCCACAGGCATTGTTGCCGACCATACCGCCGATCATACAACGGTTTTGTGTCGAGGTTTCAGGTGCAAAGAAAATTCCCTGCGGCGCAAGCGCGAGGTTTAATTCGTTGCGCACCACCCCTGGTTGTACACGCACCCGGCGTTGACCGGCGTCGACCTCCAAAATACCAGTTAAGTGCCGCGACAAGTCCACGACAATACCCGCTCCAACGACCTGGCCGGCCAGCGAGGTGCCCGCTGTCCTGGGTATCAGCGACGTGCCGCGCTCGCGCGCAAAGCGAACGAGTTTGCAGATGTCGCCCTCGTTCTTGGGCAGTGCGACAGCCTGCGGCATCTCGCGATAAACGGACGCGTCG
>JAFAJU010000146.1 GCA_019236035.1 Verrucomicrobiota bacterium
GCCTAGGCCTCGCAAGCTCAGCCTAGGCTATCATCTGTCTCGGCTTCGCCGCTTTTGACCGGCCAAAAGATCGCCGTGGATTTTTTAAGAGCGTCAACGGCGCGCGACGGGGCGACAGCAAAGTAGCATAGGATCCTGCCTGTCGGAGGCGCGTTGCGCGCCGGCGCGCACGCTATTTGACCTGGGCGTCTTTTCAGCCGTTAGCTACTGCAAATGTTCGTTAAAGGGCTCGGTCGATGGGCACGCTTCACTCTCGAGTTCGTCGGACGACATCCGACATGGATATTGGTTCTTCCCTCCATTTGGATGTTTGGGCGGTTTTTACCGTTCTGGAAGGACGTCGATGCTGTGCACCAGCTGATCTCACCGGCCTGGGACGCGAACATCCTCCATTTTCCACCGATCTATTGTTTCGGCGCGCGTCTTCCGTTTTGGCTTACGGAAATAATAACTTCTGGCAGCGCTCCAAGCATTTTTGAGGGACAACATCCTCCGTTTGCGGCTGTATTTGCGCTGGTCATCCTGCAGCACGCCGGCGTCTGGGTGGCGTTGCGCTACTTCCTGCTTTCACTTTCGTTTTCAGACCTGAACCGCGGGATTGTCGCGCTCTTGCTCACTTCCGTCGCGAGCTTTTACGTTTTTGCGCACACCTGCGGATCTGACGCGATGACTCCCGTGACCTGGTTTCTGGTCTTCGGTGCAGGATTGCGTGTGCTAACCGCCACTTCGACCTGGCGGACCTGGGTCGTGTATGTCGCTGCTCTGATTCTGGCCGTCGGTTCGCGGCAGATCAACGGAGTCCTGTTGGTTTGGCTGCCGTTAACCACGCTGCTGATGATTGGGTTTCGATGGCTCTATCCAAAATCTGACCAATCCATATCGGTTTCCCGACAGGCATGCTTTGCCGGAGTTGCCGTCGTCGCCTGCTTTGTTGTTCTTGGCATCGAGGATTCCCTGGTTGCCTATTTAAGCCATCGCTTCAATATCATTGAGCGCCCCACATTTGGAGCGACGCTTAGCGACCGAATAGCTACGTGGATCAGTCTACTGTCCGCTGAAGAAAAGGAACGGCTCCTGGTCAGGGTCGAAGCCCTGACCACCGACGCAAACACGAGGCTCGCGATCGAGTCTCAGATCAAGTTGGGGCCTTATCACATGGGTACTGATCGGGTGATAAAAAGCGCTTTGGAAGAAGAAGGAGTTCCCAAGAAAAAGATACAGGCCGAGAGCGATCAGGTCATTTTGCGCGCGGCCATCTGTTTTTATGAGATGCTTGACCCAAGGTTGGTTGCGGTCATCCTCAGAGAGTTTGCCAAAGGGTGGGCGCCAACCAGCGACTATCGTGTGGCGCTGTCCGGCCCGCTGGCTACGCTCAGGTTTGCGAACAATCTCGCTCGAGACCCATTGCCCTGGAGCCAGCTTCCTCGGTGGCCGATTTTCAATCTGGTATGCGTCCGAAACATGGTGGAGCGGGCTGAGCACGACTGGGTGATTGGGCACTGGCAGGGAGTACCGATCCTGGTGTGGTCTGTTTTGTTCGTCTTGGTGGGAGTTTGGCGCTTTAGGCGCAACGAACTGAGCCTGGAAGTCTTGTTAGTTGGGCTTACCGTTTTAGGGATTGGCGCCGCCGCGTACGCAGCGACTTGCGTGTGCGTATATTCGACGCCGCGGTATGTTCTACCTCTTTTAGTCTCCGTATTCGCCTTCGGGTCGATGGTGTTCTCCAATGGTCGGAATCGTGCTGGCTAAAACGCCGAATTATGCTATATCGACACTTTGTCTGCCGTCGAGACTTGGAAAACCAAACATCGCAACACAATCTTTTTAAGAAAGATTATCCCCCCATGCCAAAGAAATTTAGCCTCTTCATGCCTATTTTCGCCACTGTGGTGGCACTATCTCTCCCTTCCGCCGGCTTCGCCCAGGAGGCGAAACCGGTCTACTATTGGGTTTCGCACGGATCACCGACCGATCCGGTCTGGACATACTTTTTACAGGGCGCTGAGCAGTGGGCGAAGGACACCGGCCACGAAGTTCGTACCTCCTTCCATAGTGGCGACGTCCCGTCACAACAGGAAGCCGTCCGCGCGGCCATCTCTGCTAAAGCCAGAGGGATCGTGACCAGCACGCCTGACCCGGGAAGTCTGACCAAGGTTATCGCCGAGGCACATGCTGCTGGCATTCCGGTCATCATCATGAACACCGAAGATAAAACCAGCGGTCGCGACGCCTACGTTGGCGGCGACAACGTGGCGATCGGCCATCGTTGGGCGCAGTACCTGGTCGATCACGGTTTCGTGAAAAAGGGCGATTTTGTCTGGACGCCGGTGGAAGTACCGGGCGCCACCTATGGGGTCCTCGAAACGCAGGGCATCGACAGCGTCTTTGGTCCACTGGGTGTGACTCACGAGATTACCGAAGCCAAGCTCGACCAGGCTGAGATTATCACCCGGATGTCTGAGTATCTGACGGCTAATCGCGGCAAGATCAAGGCGATTATTGGTCTGGGTGACCTCGTAACCGGAAGCATCAAGCGGGTGTTCGACCAGGTGGGTGTCAAGGCCGGTGAAATTCCAGTGGTCGGGTGGGGCAATTCGCCTGACACCGCCCAGGAAATTCTGGACGGCTATGTCAATGCGGCGATGTGGCAGGATCCGCAGGCGACCAGCTATATGGCGCTCTCGATGGCAGCGATGGCCGCCAGCGGCATTCCACCTGGATTTGATATCAGCGTGGGCACCCTGTATGAAAAGGACAAGGCTGCGACCTACCTCAAGATTATGCAGGGATCAGGGAAGAAATAGGTAATTTCGAGCTACCGCATAAGACCCCAAACCGTGTCCGCTCTTAAACAGACGCGCCAGCGTCTGTTTAAGAGCTTGCGAACCCCGAAAGGTTTCGGGGCCGGCCCGCAATGGGTTCGTCGCTCCACTTCTGCGTAATTTTTGCGGGCTAGATGCGATCCAGCAAGTTTCTCCAAAGGCTTATCTCGGCACCTGAGTTTGGGCCGTTTGTCCTACTCGTTGGTGAGATCGTAGTCTTCTACACGTGGTCGCCGGCATTCCTTTCGCCGGGGAACATTAGCAATTTGCTGGCATTCACTCCCGAACTGGGCATGATCACGCTGGGTATGACCCTGCTGATGACCGCGGGCGAGTTCGACCTGTCTGTCGGTTCGGTGTTCGGGTTCGCGCCGGTCATGATGTGGACCTTCTACAACACCCATACCACTTCGCTTGAAGTCGGCTTTTTGATCGCGATGGCCATTGCTGTCGTGATCGGCTTCGCCAACGGTTGGTTGGTTACCCGCCTGAAAATTCCGTCGTTCCTGGTTACGCTCGGAATGCTGCTGGTGGTCCGGGGAACCGCGCTCTACATTACCGATGGCTTCCCGCAACGGACGTGGACATCCAACTCCACTCTGATGAGGGTCATCGTGGGTGAATTTTCCGTCGGCGGGCTGCGTATCTATGCTTCACTGCTCTGGTTCATTCTGTTCGCGATCATCCTGGGCTACGTGCTCACGGAGTCCAAGGCCGGCAACTGGATTCAGGCTGCGGGTGGTAATGCCGAAGCGGCGCGCGCGCGCGGCGTACACGTTACCAGCACCAAGATTATCCTCTTCGTTCTGACAGCGGTCATATCCGCGTACGCCGGTATCACGAGTTCGATCCGGGTCTCGGCCGCCAACCCCAACAGCGGTACTGGGTACGAACTTGAGGTCATCGCCATGGTTGTGATTGGCGGGACCGCGCTTACCGGCGGGCGCGGCACGATCATCGGAACGGTAATTGGCGTGCTGATCCTGCGCATGATGCGTAACGGCATCGTCTTGGTCGGCGTTCCCGGCTTGGCCTACAACATATTCATCGGCGCGATCATCCTTGGCATGATGGCGCTCCACTCCTGGCTCGAACGCAGACACCGCGCGGGGACGTAACTATTATGACAGATGAACTGGTGCGGATGGAGCACATCAGCAAGTATTTCGGTCGCGTGCAGGCGCTCAACGATGTCACCCTGACTGTACGGCGCAATGAAATTGTTGGTCTGCTGGGGGACAATGGCGCAGGCAAATCGACCCTGATAAAAATTCTGTCAGGTGCGCTCAGGGCCGATCGGGGCGACATCTACATGCATGGCGGCAAGGTTAATATCCGCAATACAACTGAC
>JAFAJU010000160.1 GCA_019236035.1 Verrucomicrobiota bacterium
ACTGCTTGAGATCTGGTCACATTTGCGGTCGGTTGTGCGGCACGCAGATTTCGATCAGTCACAAGGGACGAGTCGCGCAGCCGCCGCCTGACTGGCCGTTTAGGCATCTGTGTTTTATCGGCGTCTCGCCCTTTAGCCAACAATCGCCGTGACTGGCGGTGGAGTGGGGGCCCGACGGCATCCGCGTCAATGGCGTGCTCCCTTGGTTTACTCTCACCGAGATGGTGGAAAAGGTGCTGCAAGATGCCGACTTTGAAGACAGACTGGTTGCAGCAACACCTCTAGGCCGGCTGGCCGAACCCGCTGATGTGGCCCGAGTGGCCGTTTTTCTCGCCTTGCCCGACTCAGCCTACGTGACCGGACAACTCATAGCTGTGGACGGCGGCTACCTGGCTCAAGGCTTGTAGGGAAAGATCGGGAGTTAGACAAACCAACGGCCCCACGCGCCTTATGCCCGAGACGAAAATAGGGATACGACATTGAACCGAGCAGCGGATTACAGCACGGTTTTTCTGCGGTTCGCGCTGGGTTTCTCTCTTCTCTCGGCCGTTGCCGATCGCTTCGGGCTGTGGGGAGCCTACGGACAACCTCATGTGGCATGGGGAGACTTTGCCCATTTCGTTGCTTATACTGGAAAGCTGAATTGGTTTGTGCCAACGACCTTGCTTCCAGCGTTGGCGTGGGTTTCTACGGTCGCAGAGTTATTGTTAGGCTTAGCACTCATCCTGGGACTTTTTACGCAAATCGCCGCGCTGTTAAGCGGGATGATGTTTTTGCTATTCGCCCTGGCCATGACTGTCGCACTAGGCGTTAAGGCACCGCTCGATTTTTCGGTCTTTTCGGCTTCGGGCGGAGCCTTTTTACTGGCTGCTTATGGAAAGTATCCGCTTAGCGCTGATGCGTCGAGAAAACGTAATAGTCGCAAGGTTTAGCGGCGAAGCCGAGACTGAAGGCGGCCTAGGAACCTGTCGGCTTTTACCGCGAAGCGGTTACAGATCTTAGCCCAGGGCTTCAGCCCGTAGGCGCTAACTTAATTGTTATCGCCCAGCGACTTATTGTCCCGGAGGGACTTATGAGAGTAGCCTGGGACGAAGTGCCTGGAATGGCGTAAATAGAAGCGATCCGTCCCGGAGGGACAGGATGATTGGGGAGGAGCCGCTGTCGACTCCATCACGGACCCTGGCACATGCCAACACGATCTTCACGCGCGAATACATAATCACACCGTCCCTCCGGGACGGGCTCCTTTCTCTTACGTATTCCTGGCACTTCGCGCCAGGCTACTCTCGTGCAGTCCCTCCGGGACAAGGAAAACAGACCGCGATTAAGTTAACGCTTACGGGCTTCAGCCCTGGGAAGGCGTTCCGGTAACATCTTACACAGACCCAGGGCAAGCGACGGGCCGGTTGCGTTCAAGGAGCGCAGCCCTGAGCGGATACAATTTTCCGGAGCGATGTCGGCAAAGGTCGATATTGCATTGCACCATCTGGAAGACTTCCTTAACGGCCATAGTACAGCTTGAGCAATCTCCCACCGCGTCCTACATTTTGATTCCGATAAGTAAAGCTCCACGAAAAAGCGAACCCCGAAAACAGAAAATATGAGTACGACACCAGAGAATGAATCGGCTGAAGGCAAACCCGAGGAATACGAAATAAAAATCGTTCCCGAAGGCACATTTGCTGGGCACATCGATAAACCAGAAATCGTCAAAAAGGGCGAAGTGATACCCGAAGATACGGGTGATCAAGGTGGTGGTCAGAATTGACGTGTTTAAAGAGCCGCGAGCAAACTGCAGAACCGCTTGATGTCCACATTGCCGCCGCTGAGGAGAATGCCGACGCGCTTGCCGTGCAGCTGCGGCTTCATTTGCCTCGCGGCGGCAAAGCCGAGGCAGCCAGTAGGCTCGATCACCAGCTTCATGCGTGAGGCGGCGAACGCCATGCATTCTACGAGCTGCTTGTCGGTGGCAGTTAGCACATCGTCGACATCGCGCCGAATGACCGGGAAGGTGTAACTGCCTAGGTGCTGCGTCTGCGCGCCGTCAGCGATGGTTTCGGGCGTGTCTATATGGACGATCGCGCCGGAACGAAACGATTGTTGCCCGTCGTTACCGGCTTCCGGTTCGACACCATAGAGCTTGCAGCCTGGGGACAACGCACGCGTGGACAAAGCCGAGCCGGACAGAAGACCACCCCCACCCAGTGGTACAAACAAGGCGTCGAGCGCGCCCACCTCCTCAAACAACTCCTTGGCCGCGGTGCCCTGGCCCGCGATCACGTCAGGATGGTCATATGGGGGGATTAGAGTCAATCCGTGCTTCTCTGCCAAATCGCGGCCGATCAGCTCCCGGTCTTCTTTGTAGCGGTCATAGATCACAACATTCCCGCCGTAGCCCTTGGTAGCCGCAACCTTCGAAGCAGGAGCATCGTGCGGCATGACGATCGTGGCGGGCATGCCCAGTAGCTTTGCGGAGAGTGCGATGGCTTGCGCGTGGTTCCCGGATGAGAAAGCCACGACGCCGGCTCGCCGCTTGCGGTCGTCGAACTTCGAGAGAGCGTTGAATGCGCCGCGGAACTTGAAAGCGCCCATGCGCTGAAAGCTCTCGCATTTGAAAAAAACCTCTGCGTCAAGTTCCTCGTTGACCGTGCGCGAGATGATGACAGGAGTGCGATTGGCGTAGCCTTTGATGCGCTCCGCGGCTGCAGAGACATCGACAAAAGTGGGCAGGTTGATTGTGCTCATTGCGGGCTAGCGACAATGTCGCTAGAGTGCGTAATCGCCCCAGTACCGATGTATCGATAATGATTTAATCAGGCGGGCGCATTCTTCCAGTGTTTCACCGATACGCTGACACCGACTGACGATTTCGAGAAGCTGGATAGGCGCATCCAAAGTTTCGGGAGCGAGAATGCCTTCTTGACGAATCTGCTCTGCCCGCCGGCGTAAACTGTCGAGTGCGCCCAAGACCGTAGGGAATTCTCGCCTGCTGTCACCTTTCCGAAAACAATCGGCGAAGGCATCTGTCACCTGGTCGAATTCAATGTCCAATTGTTCAAGCTCGTGATGCACAAGAGCATCGAGCTTTGCCGGAAGTTCTGAGCGGCGCCTCGCAAGAGCCGTTCGTCGAGCTGCCAGACCCGCGAGTGCGCGTATCAGCAATTCAAACTGTCGCAGCTGCTCCTGCGTAAAACCGGGCAGCCGAATTCTTTTTGCGGCTTGCAGCGCTTCGATTGGCAATAGCGCCAGCCGGGTCTGGATTTTCTTTGTCGGTAGCTTGGGGTTCGAAAGCGCTTTTAATTGGCCGAAGAAAGCCACCAGATCGTCACGCAACAAGCGTTGTGGTAGCAACGGCCAGATGAGTCTGCCTATCACTGTGGCGATGGCCATTCCTGTCATCAACCCGAGGATTGAATCAATAATTGTGGTACTTGCAACCGGTACCTGCGCATTCAGACCTATAAACACGCTTGTGGCCAGGATGATCACAATTGACCAGAATGAAAATCCGGGTAGGCGAGCGGTCATAAAACCGAAAATGAACAACCCAACGAACAGGGTAAGATTCAACAAAAGGTAGCTCGCCATAAACGGTGTTATGAGATTCAGGAGCGCGGCGAAGACCGAAAAAATAAGGCACGCGCAAAAAAGTCTTTGAAATGCGCGGAGGTCGCCAGTCCCCCCGGTTCGAATAAAACTGCGTTGCAGGACGCTGAAAAGCATAGCGGCCACAGGCATCGCGGCGGAGCCAGGAGGATGGATCCACTTAATTAGCAAAAGCGACAGATCGGCAGCTAGCGCGGCCTTGAAAGCGGTCTTCATCCAGAACCAGTCAATCGTGGGCAATAAGTCCCACGCCGGTTTGCGTTCCGGGTCAGCCGCCCGGAGCCGCGGTAACCCTTGCTTGATTTGCCGCATCTCGAGAATTTCATATCGAATGGTCCGGAACGCAGCAATGTGCGAAAAAAAGTCGATGTTTATATCAATTGATGCTTCGGCAAATAGACCAGCCGCACGTAACGCGCTCACCTTTTCGAAAAGAGTGCTGAAAGCGTCGTCGATTGTAGTCTCCGGCAGCCGGGCACCGGGAGAATGAGCGCGCGTCAAAATCTGAAACTCGTGGGCGACGGCTGCCGATGCGACCGCGAGTTCATTTTGGATTTTTGCAATATACTGTGACTCTTCTTCCCCCTTTCTCTCCAGGTGCAGAGCGGCTTGAAACAGGTTTGTCAGCGAAACCACGAATGCGTTGTAGTTGCCGAGACGTCCATAAAAGCGGGTGCTCTCCCGGGCGCCAGATTGAAGCAGATTACGAAGCGTTGAAACCTGTTGTTCAAATTGCTGCTGGAGCTGTTCCAATTGACCGGATCTATTCCGGAGCTGGATGTAAGAGTCGGTCTCCAGCGCTACAACTTCGGCAACTGTTTCTAGCGCTTTGTTGGCCAATTCGAAAAACTCTTCGCGAGCGTAACGCGGCCAGATAATGCTGGTTGCCGTCAAAGAGCTCAAACTGCCAACGAGAATTTCCAGCGCTCGATTCAGTCCGATTTTCCACGCATCATAGGGATCCTGAATCCCGTAGGTTGCGACAGTCAAAGTGGTCAAACCGACGAGGTAGTACGCATAAGGCGCTTGGCTGGCCGGATACTGGCCGAACTTGTAAACGGCGATCGCTAAAACGATGAAGATCAGGAGAAGAAAACGAACCGGACTGGAGGTGTAGTCGCCGACCAGCCAGACTCCCATGAATGCCCCACCGATCGTGCCGATGCATCGGAGCATTGCCTTGAGCGAGGTGGACCCGACAAAATGGGAATTCATCATCACGAGGCACGTCAGGACCGCCCAATTCGGATGCTCCAGTCTGAGGACCAGTGCGGCATACAAGGAAAGCAAAGAAGCCAGGCTCAGCTTGATCCCGTACCGTACTCGCAAGTCCGAGAAAACGTCCGAGAACGGTGAGAGCAAGGTGGTTGACTGCGTTTGGGCCCGCATCGGCTCCAGAAAAGCCGATCAGGTCGCGATGAGTAAAGAACGATTTGTGGGTTTTGGATTTTGAGTCTTGCGTTTTGCCTCTTGAGTTTTGAGTTGCCCGATGGGAACGCTCGTCGGCGAGCCAGGCTAAACCCGAGACCAAATTTTCCAAGGGCGCCGGCCGTCCGAAGGACCACGCAAAACCCAAAACGCAAAACTAACTAGCACAGTGAAAGGCAAGCCAACGAGTCGGCAGTTGCGAAGACAAATACGGCAAATGCCACAAAAAAAGACTGTCTCCAAGAACGTAGTGTTTATTGCTTCTAACCAAACCAGCAACGCGACAAATTGTCTTGGCCTTGGCCTGGCAATATCGCTGCTAACACGAAGCTATCTTAGGAGCATTCCTTTATCACGAAACTTAATGGCAAATTGCTTAAAGTCTTAGGTGACCTAACAATCGGAATCAACAAGCGGCTTTTATGTGTATTCCAAAGACTACGAACATCAAAATGAGCCTATCGATTAGACCATTACGAAAAAAGGCCCTTGGCCAATGCGCCCTGTGTAACACGG
>JAFAJU010000196.1 GCA_019236035.1 Verrucomicrobiota bacterium
TTCGATGCGTTGCGAAGAAAAATTGTCCGGCGGCGAGCGGGGCGTCGATTTTGCCTCGGGGCGACGGCACTCGTTTTCGCGGAAGGTTTGGCTTCAATTTTGGGTTTACACCTGATAAACTATGTGGTTGAAGGGTAGTTTCCCCCCCTCCGAAGGTCGCTTAGCGCTATGAGCGCTCAAAGCCCATCCGGAGACGGCGGAATTGCCATGAACTGCTGGCTGGCGCCGGAGGGCTACCTGGAGTTTGGACATTTTTCAAGGCTGCAAGCCGTCCCGTAGGGACTGAACGATCGTAGCCAGGCACGAAGTGCCTGGAAAACGTGTCGACTATAGCGAATGGGCGCGTGCATACGGGCATCCGCCAAAAACCCCTCGCGGTAACGCCTGTCACGCCGTACCCTACGGGACGGATCTTCTGGGGATACCTTTCCAGGCACTTCGTGACTGGCTACGATCGTTCGGTCCCTACGGGACGCGGCTCCCGGCCTGAAAAACGTCCAAACTCCACTCCTCCAGCAATCAGCCGCTGGACTAAACTAAAATTACTCGGAAACAGCCCAGGCTTCATCGCATTTGCCCTCACAAGGAGTCAGGCACGTTTTGGTATGTTGATTTCGGCCGAGTGTCTCTCCCTTGGGAAGCGACTTGAGGCGTTTTAACTGGGAGTAACTTGCCCCCACGCACGACACCAGCAATCCAGCGGCGGCTACCACCAGCGTCTGCCGAATGCCGATAATGCCACCGAGCCAGCCACCAAAGAGGGCGCCAAACGGCATGATGCCGGTCACGCAGAACCGAAACGCTCCATTCATCTTCCCAAGAAGCTTACTCGGCGTCATCGCCTGGCGGATTGTCCAGGCGAAAACGGTTACCGCTGCCCCCCCAGCACTTAATGCGAAGTAGCCCATCGTCAAACCCAGAATACCGATAAGGTTAGCCTGGTTTACCAAAGGAAAGCAGAACGCCGCCAGCGAGGTCAGCAGGCAAGCGCAAATCACGAATGGTCCCGGTCCGAGCCGTGCGCCAAGGCGTTGAGCACTCAGAGAACCGATCACAGCGCCCAGTCCTCCGACACTCACAGCTATCCCGAAAATTCCGGGTCTGAACCCGACTTCGCGTGTGGCGTAGAGAACGGCTAACGCCATCAGCGCGTTCATAAAAAAGTTGTTCAACGTAACCAGACACAGGAGCGCGCGAATGTGTGGTTCATGTCCAACGTAACTAAAGCCTTCCCCGATCTGGTGAAAAACGTTTTGCCGGCGACGACTAATCTTTGCTTCCCGATGTCTGATTCTGAACAGACAACCGGCACATAAAAAGTAACCCAGGGAATCAACCAAAACCGCCATGGGAGCACCCAGGATTTCTACCATGATCCCTGCTAAGCCGGGGCCGGCAGATTGGCCGAGAGCGTACGACATCATAATCTTGCTGTTTGCATTGACCAGCGTCTCTCGACCAACGATCTCCGGGATATAAGTTTGATAGGCCATCTCGAAGATCACCTTGAACGATCCCATCGCGAACATCACAACGTAGAGTACCTCAAGCCGCACCAGGCCCAGCAGAACCGCCAGAGGCACAAAGATAATGAGTACGCCTCGAATCAAGTTCGAAAAAATCATCAAAAATCGCCGAATGCCCAAGTCAGCCCAGACGCCCGCCGGCAATGTCAGAACCAGAAATGGGGCGAACTCCGCGGCCCGCAGAAATCCCATCTGCTGCGCAGTCGCATGCAACGTGAGCGCAGCCAAAAGAGGAACAGCAAACGCAGTGACTTGTGAACCAAGCGTCGAGATGGATTGACCCAGCCAGAAAAATCCGAAGGAACGATTGATCAGGAAGGTTGGGCGCTCGCTAAAATATGGGCCGGCGGCCTCGTCCGGGCTTTTCACTTCGAACCGCCGCGCCTCTTACGAGTCGGCAATTTTTGAAAAAAATTCATACGCTAATTTTCCTGCAAACTTTGCCCGAAATACTCCGAATGCGACGACCCTTGTGCCATCGACTCGGCCCGGGGGAAACTAGCGGACACGATCCAGCCCAACGCAGCACAGGCTTCCAGCCTATTCGTTGGCCTTGTCTATTAATTCGAGAGTCAAAAAAAATCCAGCAAAATTTCCCGTAGACCTAGCCCGCAAAAATCACGCGCTAGGAGAATCGACGAGCTCATTGCGGGCTAGAAAGCTCTTAAACAGACGCTGCGCGTCTGTTCAAGAGCCTGTTTTACAGCTAAGGATTTGAAACAACCTCTTTTTAAACTCTTCTCTTTAAAGAGCAGCAGAGGGTCCGGCGCAGGGATGAATCGCGTCTCTATCTTTCGCCGAATGCCCGCAGTTGCAGGAACCGGACGAAATCAGTTCCTTTTCGCCGCGCACCGTCATGACAGCCCATGCAGGAAGTTGACACGCTCTTCTGGAGATAGGTCTCCATAGTCGTATTAGCAATGTTTGTCATCGGGTCGGGACCCGTGAATTCACCTGGAAACGGCGCGCCGTTCTCTTCTTCGGGTTGAGGATATTTGGGCCACTGCGTCACGACCAGTTCGTATTTTTCCCACACCGTTCCCTTGAGAAGCGCCCGATAGTCGTCGTTCGTCCTTTTGGTCGAATTGGCGATCTTCTTGTCCCTTATCACCTGCATACCCTTAGGTTTGTCCAGCGGAGGGTTGTTCTTCGAGATCGGTGCCGGAGACGTTGGCGGATCCAAAACCTGCGGCTTGGAAGGGTCGTTGAACGAAAAGTGGCTCCCGACGAGAGGCAGCGTCCCGGCTTCAGGAACATTGTCGATATGTTCAAATGACGACCAGACCCATTGTGGGCGCAGCGCCGTTTTCTGGACAATATGCAGTCCCACCAAACCCATTTTTTGCATTTTGCATTTGCCGGTCATCGGGTCGAGCAGCATCGCGTCAACCAGGTAGTATTTCGCCTCGGCAGCAGACAGTTCGTCATCTTTGATTACTTTCCACGCCGCCTTAACCGCGATGCAGTTGTTTGGAAATCGCAGCTTGCGGTCGCCTGGGCGTGGCAACTTCGACTTCAGGTAAAGCTCATGGTCGCGAATAAAGTCGAATTCCGCCTGATTGACCCGCACTTCAAAACGAACATACGTGTTATTTTGAGCGACCAGAGGGCCGCCCAGACGACCTCCGCTAACCTGGTTGAAATCCCCGAACTTCGAAAAGCTCCCCAGAACCTTTGTCGTGCCGGAACCTTGGAAAGGCAATTCTTCACACGGGGTGAAGCCGTCGAATGAAGACCATTCCGTTGGCGCCGCTCCCTGTTTTTGAAACAGTTCGTAATCGGCTTTCCACGTAGCCCATACCACTTTGGTGAGGGGATCGGAAAAATCGCCAACCTTCTTAGTTTCATCCGGTGTGCCTCGGACTCCGCTTTTTGCCGGCCAATTGATTGCTATAAACGCGCGCCATGAATAGTCGTCAAAGACCGCGATTGCATCTCCGTCCGGATCCACCGGAGCGTCGACCTCGTCGGGCACGACGGGACTCAGGATCGGTCTCGGATGAGGCAGATCGTCACCGAACGAGGAGAGGGCGGAAAGCAAAAAGAGGCCGGCAACGACTTTCCCGGCACCCGAATTCATCGGATTATTCCTTACCCGGTCCGCACGCGGCCCATTTCCAGCCCGCAATGAGCTCGTCGCTCTGACTTTTTTTCGTCATTTTTTGCGGGCCGAGCCTACTACTAATAGCCTTCCTTCTCCCGGCCGTTGTTGTTGATGGCGTATTCTAACTGTGAGGCGAGCTTGGCATTGAGTTGCTTCAACTTGGCCAAATCCTTCGCAGCATCGTCTTTACGATTCATCTTCACGAAAAGGACTCCGCGGTATTCGTATGCCTCGGCAAGGTTCGGATTGAGCTGGATCGCTTTGTTGTAGTGGGTGAGAGCCTCGCCATATTTGGCAGGTCCCTCACGTCGCAGACAGTAAGCGAGATAGTTATGTGCCTCGGCAAAGTCCGGCTTTGCTTTGACTGCCTTTTCGAAGTCGAGCAGCGCCGCAGAATATTTCTTCTCATGCACCAGAGCGACCCCTTGGTTATACACTGAGGTGGCATCCACCGTGCTCTCCGGCGCTTTAGCTTTCGGTTCTGGGAGGGGTTGGCTGCCCGATCCGAACGCAGCTGTGATCCCAGCTGCAAAAATAAGCCCCACGATTACTGCGCTAGGTTGTTTCATAAGCAAGAAGAGTCTTAGGATTGAATGGACGGGTTGAATCAACGCCGAAAAGGTAGCAGGGCAGCAACAGAACAACTAACTTTTATTTTGGCGGAAGCAGAGAGTTGAGCTTCTCAATGATCGACCCCATTTGTTGTTTCAACTCTTTAATGAGATTTGGGAGCCGGCGCATTTTCACTTCTCTTTGCATGAATTCTCGCAGCGGGAGAGCAGGAATGCCGATCA
>JAFAJU010000331.1 GCA_019236035.1 Verrucomicrobiota bacterium
CGTAAGCTCCTCTTTGTGCGCGGGAGTTTGCATACCCAAACCAGGCAACCGCTCTTTGACCAAGCCACCGCCCAATTCGTCGTTGATCAGCAAAACGGCGAACTCTCGCTGCCCGCACGCTTGAGGTGCCGGATTCGCTATTTCACAGATGGCGTCATCCTCGGAAGCCAGGCCTTTGTTGAATCGCACTTCTACAGGCTAAAGGAGAAACTTGGCTACAGACGTCGGCGCCCTGCCACGCGTCTCAGAGCATTGGGCTGTTCCGACACGCTCTGGGTTTTCCGCGACCTGCGAGTCCTACCCACCGGCTGAGATCATTCCTGCTCCGTTTGTCTCGAGACCTGGCTGCGTGGCATTCGGAACTTAGCCTGTCCGGTTATCCTTTTCCTCCGGCGCTCGTGTCCTTCGTTTCCGCAAAGACTTCCGCGCCTTAGTTAGGTTCTTCCTTCCTGTTTCTCCCTAAAACCTTTCGCTGCTTCCGAACACAAAGCTTGCACCACCAATGTCCGTGCCCATTTCACCTTCGCACACTCCCCGCTTATCCGACCTGTCCCTTTTTCGGCCCGATCCCTTTTTCGGCCCGCTCGCGCCGGTCGTTTCCCGGCGGAGACCTCTTCATCAGAGATCGAGACGCCATCCGATAGGGTCAACGAAAGGAAGCAGACGTAACCCTGCCGAGGCATTCTGTTAGGTGCGACTCTGCGTGCGATAGGCTTCCACGCACGCACTGCGGGAGCTGAAGATCCGATCGGGGCCTATCGATTTGATTAACCCTAGTCGCTTCAGCCGCTCCTCGTCATTTCCACCGGCTATCGGTTGGAAGCGAGCAAGCGCCAGCACAACGCCGTTTTTCGCTAGATCCTGCTGCAATTCAGCTAAAGCTCTAGCACCCGAAAAGTCAATGCCGGTAATCGCGCTAGCGTCAATGACCAGCCAGCGCACCGGCGAGGGCGACTCGTCCACCAATTGCCGTGCGCTGGCCGTAAATGAGCCTGCGTTGGCATAGAAAAGGTCGGCGCCAAACCAGAACATTACGAGGCCGGGCTCGAGCATTTTGCCGGGAACGGGCTGTTCCATTCGCCAATGATCGACATCGTCTCGAAGAATCACTGCCATATGGGGGCGGTAGCTGTGGCGGACGTGTTGAAGCAGTGAAAGGACCACCGCCAGCAATATGCCCTGCTCGACACCGACTAACACCACGGTCGCGGCGGTAACTGCCGCCAAGGCAAACTCCCCCGGTGCCTCTTGATAGAGGTCTGCCAGGCCACGGCGATCAATCAGTTTAACACCGATCAGAAATACAATGACGGCAAGCACGACGTTGGGCAGATAACTCAAGGGCTTCGTCAAGAAGAGGAGGACCAGTAATACCGTGGCGGCGGTGGTGAGATGCGACACTTGGCTGCGGCCTCCGCCCGTATCCACAATCGCAGTCTTGGTTGGGCTGCCGTTGACGACAAAGGTGCTGCTGCAACCGGCTGCGACGTTGGCGAGAGCCAAACCCACCAGGTCCATGTTTTGACTGAACGAATCCCGGTATCGTTGGGCGTAAGCCCGCGACGTGGCTGCGCTTTGAGCCAGTATGACGATAAAGCACGAGAACGCGATCGGCAGCACCGCAGGCACATCCTTCCACCCCACGTCGGGCAGGCCCAGACGAGGCAGGCCGCTGGGAACCTCGCCAACGATCCCGACGCCGTGTTCGCCCCAATGAAAGAAGGCGCTGGCGGCGGTCATCCCGATTACAGCCAGCAAAGCGCCGGGAAAGTGCGGAGCAAATACCTCGAAACCAACGAGGATGACCAACACCGCCAGAGCCATGCCCAAGGTCGTGAGACGAGTCTCCGGCAGGTGCTGAAAGGTGAACACGAGTTGTTGAATGACTCCGTGCCCGCCCTTCTCGAGCCCTAGGAGGCCGGGCAGTTCGCCCAAGGCGACCTGAATACCGACTCCGGATAAGAATCCGACGAGCACGCTTCGGGAAAGAAAATCTGCGAGAAAACCCAAGCGCAGAATTCTCGCGAGAAGCAACAGTCCGCCAGCCAATATTCCGACGAGGCTGGTGA
>JAFAJU010000245.1 GCA_019236035.1 Verrucomicrobiota bacterium
GCTTTTCGTTTGGCACTGCTGTTCTCTTGCGCTCTCGGCGTTCCGGCGATTTCGGCGCTCTCGTGCGTTCTCGGCGTTTTCACTGACACTCTCTCAATGCGCTATCTAATCGCCCCCGATAAATTCAAGGGTTCCCTTACCGCCGTGGAAGTCGCCGACGTGGTCGGCTCCGCAATTCAGTCTGTGGATCCTACGGCAGAAATCGAGCTGCTCCCGATCGCCGATGGCGGTGAGGGGACGGCTGCCTTGCTGGCTCATCACGCAAACGCTCAGCGAAAGACCATCGAGACCATCGACCCGATCGGACGGCCAATTGAAGCCGAGTACTTTGTTCACGGGTCAGAAGCAATCATCGAGATGAGTGCAGCCTCCGGCCTGTGGCGGGTCGAAGCAGCACAACGAGCGCCTCTGAGGTCTAACACCTATGGTACCGGCATAATCCTGTGGCATCTGATAGAGCATGGTATTGAGCGGATCTTGGTGGGGCTCGGCGGCAGCGCAACCGTAGACGCCGGGCTCGGAATGGCAGCGGCGCTCGGCTATCGGTTTCAAGACGATCAGGGACGGCCTATTGACCCGTTCCCGGCGCGTTTTTCCGAAATAGTGGGCGTCGTTCCGCCGATAATCACGAGGTTGCCTGAAGTCATCGGCTTGGCGGACGTCGAGACTCGCCTCACGGGGCTTGAGGGCGCCATTTACACGTTCGGACCACAGAAAGGATTGAGCCCGGCCGAGGTCTGTCAGCTTGATTCCGATTTACAGGCCCTGGCCAATCGTTTGGAGCGCTATCTGGGCCCTAACTTCGCCGGTTCAGTCAGCTCCGGAGCAGCAGGCGGCTTCGGTTTTGGAATTCAGACTTTTTTGAAAGGAAAGCTGGTGTCCGGTTTTCAGGTAGTGGCCGAGCGCCTCGGGCTGGCAGAGAGAATCGAGAAAGCCGACGTGGTGATTACAGGCGAAGGCAAGATTGATTCTCAATCGTTGCATGGAAAGGGCCCTTTTGGCGTAGCGACCATCGCCAAACGGCTGAACAAAGTTGTCTGGGCGGTTGCAGGTGTAATCGATGATCGCGACTTGGTGGCGCCCCATTTTCACAGGCTTGGCGCCCTCGCTTCCGGGGGTACCACCGTCGCAGAGGCTTTAGCACAGCCCAAGCCGCTGCTGCACCAGAGAACTCGGGAGTTGGTCTTGGCCGCCGTTGATGCAGGCGCGGCGTAGCCCGCGAAAACGAGACGTACGATGAGCGGCAGCAAGGTAGCATAGGCATCTTGCCTGTCGGAGCGTGTGGCTTGGTGCCAAAATTACAGGCTGGAAGCCTATGCTACTTTGCCTCGCTACGTTCCATTTACTCCCGGCGCTTTGCAGTTTATTTACATTTGTGCGCCGCGTCATCATCCATCTCGACATGGATTGTTTCTATGCTGCGATCGAGGTCAGAGATAATCCGGAACTTGCAGGTAAGCCGGTCGCAGTCGGCGGTGCGCGCGATCGCCGCGGTGTCTTAACCACCTGCAATTATGAGGCCCGCAAATTCGGCGTTCGCTCCGCTATGCCAACCTTTAAGGCATTGCAACATTGTCCGGACTTGATCGTCATGCCGACCCGGTTTGAAGTTTATCGACGCGAATCGGTCAAGATCCGGGAAATCCTGCTTCGATTCTCACCGCTCGTCGAACCGCTCTCACTCGACGAGGCTTTTCTCGATGTGTCCCGGCACGATGGGGATCCGGCTGCGCTCGCGCAAATTATTCGCCAGCTGATCTATCAAAACACCCAACTGACGGCTTCCGCAGGGATCGCTCCAAACAAGATGTTGGCAAAGATCGCGAGCGATTGGAATAAGCCCAACGGCCAGCTCGAAATTAAGCCAGAAAATGTCGCCGAGTTCATGCGGGAACTCCCGGTACAAAAACTCTGGGGTATCGGGGCGAAATCGGCAGAGAAATTCGCACAGCTTGGCATTCGAACTTGTGGGGAACTTCAGCGCTGTTCGCGCATTCAGTTGTATGAATGGTTTGGAAAATTCGGCCTTGAACTCTACCTGTTGTGCCGAGGTGATGATCGGCGAGAGGTCACTCCCGACCGGGAACGAAAGTCGCTCAGTAACGAACGGACGTTTACCATCGATCTCACATCGCTCGCCCAATGTGAGGCCCGGATACCGGACCTGTTCGAAGAATTGATTGCCGACCTGAAAAGAACCGGCGGCCAAGACCGGGTCAAAGCGGTGTTTGTTAAAATCCGATTTGCCGATTTCACACGAACCACGGTCGAACGCGCCGGTTTACCTCTGGAAGTCGAAAGTTTCCTCGGACTGCTGCGCGAGGGCTTGCAGCGCAAAGACTTGGCGGTCCGACTCCTGGGGTTAGGCGTGCGTTTCAGTGAAGAGGAACCGGCAGGCGCGACGCAGCTCGAACTCTGGTAGCACGGGCGTCTCGCCCGTGATCTGAATCCGTCCACGGGCGGGACGCCCATGCCACTTTCGGCGTTCTCGGCGCTTTCGGCGTTCTCGTGCGTTCTCGGCGTTTCCAGGGCGCTTTCTCCCCTGGACAGAAGTAAAGTTTGAGACGCAAGTACAGACTGAACTATGAACTACCGATACCTAGGAAAGACTGGCTTGAAGGTTAGTGAACTCTGTCTAGGGGCAATGACATTTGGGCGGGAAAATGAAGCGACCGAGGACGAGAGCTTTCAGATGATGAGCCGCTTTGTGGCGGCCGGAGGCAATTTCATCGATACAGCCAACGTTTATTCCAGCGGCATTTCAGAAGAGATCGTTGGTCGCTGGTTGAAGCGGCAGCGGCGGAGCGACTTAGTGATTGCGACTAAAGTCCGGTTTCCCATGGGCGAGGGACCAAACGATCTTGGGCTGAGCCGGAAACACATCCTGAGTTCGGCAGAAGCCAGTTTGCGCCGGCTGCAAACGGATTATATCGATCTGTACCAGGTTCACTGTTGGGATTCGCAAACGCCTTTGGAAGAAACTTTGTCGACCTTGAACGACCTGGTGAGGAAAGGTCAGGTTCGTTACCTTGGAGCGAGCAACTTCGGGGGCTGGCAGCTGCAACGAGCGATTGATGTCAGCCGGGAAAATCGATGGGAGCCTTTCGTCAGTCTTCAGCCGCAATACAATCTCTTGTGCCGGAGCACCGAATGGGAGCTGCTTCCGCTTTCAAAGCAAGAGGGTCTGGGAGTCATCCCGTGGAGTCCTCTTCGAGGCGGTTGGCTCTCAGGGAAATTCAAGCGTGGAATGAGCGCCCCGCCAGAGGGATCACGCATCGAGCGAGCTGAGCAAAAGAATTGGAGCGAAAAATGGAGCGCGTATAACAACGAGCAGACTTGGCGCGCGCTGGACGGGCTGCACGAAGTCGCCGGCGCCCTCAAGCGGTCGCCTGCCCAAGTTGCGATCAACTGGCTGCTGCAGAAACCCGGTGTGACTGCACCGATCATCGGAGCCCGGCGAATGGAACAGCTCGAAAATAATCTCGGTTCAGTCGAGTGGTCGCTCACACCAGATCAAGTTGCCAAACTAGATGTTGCAAGTGAGGTCCCCCAGCCTTACCCGTACGACTTCATTTCGAAGTTGGGGCAACGATAGCCAACTGACACCGACACTGGCACTGACACTCACACAACTTGAAGATTTCCCTCGCACGGTAGAACCTTTATCGATGATTTCGCCCTACACGTTCACCCCCCGAGCTCGGCTGCTG
>JAFAJU010000424.1 GCA_019236035.1 Verrucomicrobiota bacterium
CCAAAAACCGCTGCCTCAAACAGAGGATCAATCCGTCGTTATCGACGGAAACGGTGCCCCAGTCGCCATTATTGAAACCGTTGCCGTTTTTGTTGTGCCTTTCAACGAAGTCCCTGAGCAGTTCGCCTACGACGAAGGAGAAGGAGATCGATCGCTAGCGTATTGGCGGGAGGCTCACCGGAATTACTTTAGCCGACAGCCATTCAAGGATCGCGTATTTGATGAACGCATGCCGCTCGTTTGTGAACGATTCCGGGTCGTGCACATCGCGCCCACCTAGCGCTCAATCGTCCTCGTCCTCGATGTCACGAGCCCATCTCACATTGCTCGGTTCGCTTGTTCGAGTAAGAAATCGGCATGGCACGGCAGCCCAGGCTGGCAGCACGCGAGATTGCTTCCTCTCAGTTCGCGGATCCGATCACGAAGACTTTGTGGATCGACGATATATCGCCCCACTTTTCTCGATTCAGTACCGGTCAAAAACCAGTCGCGGTATTTCTGCACGACTTCCTCCCTCGTACCATCCCGGCCGATCTCGAACGGATTACCCCAGCGAGAGGTCCGATCCACGCATTTAACCGGCAGCCCATTTGGACTGACAACCTTAACCCCTCGCCGGTGATGCAATCGAACTGGTCTCGGCTGCACCAGTTGGGGGCCAGACGCTGGTAAATAGATTGCGGCAGATCGTTGATATTGTTCCTCAAGCTCCGCGCAAAATCGCTCCACGTATTCACGGTGGCACGCGGCCGTGAAAAAATCATCGCACGCGATCCCGTTTTCGCTTTTTTGCAGGCACGTAATTTGAAACAAAATCTGCCCATCGGTGGATTCACCGATTGGGACTCCTCCGATGAGAGTCCCGGGTCGGCGTGTGCTCGCTGCTTCCAACGCGCCCACAAAACAATTCATTGCAAATCGGTGATCGAAAGATGACCGAAGCTTCTGCTCCTGACCGTTATTGAAGCGAGCGTAGAATCTGAACGGCTTCAAATCGAATTGTGAAAGATCTACTTTCAGGGGCATGTGCGTGGATACTACTCGGTTCAGGCTCTTGCTCTTTACTCTACCATGGCATTCTATCATACCTCGAGACAAAGAAGCATGGCCAAAACCCAAAAGATCATCATCTCATGCGCCATCACTGGCGCGATCCACACGCCGTCAATGTCGCCCTATCTTCCGGTGACGCCGGAGCAGATCACTGAGGCGTCGATTGGCGCAGCTAAAGCTGGCGCTGCGATTGTACACCTGCATGCGCGCAATCCGGAGACTGGTAGGCCGGATCACAGTCTCGCGGCGTTTGCAGCATTTCTGCCGCGAATCAAACAATCGACCGATGCCGTTTTAAATCTGACCAGCGGCGGTGCGCCCTATATGAAAATTGAGGAACGCATTCAGCCCGCGACCGCGTTTAAGCCGGAACTCGCATCGCTCAACATGGGCTCGATGAACTTCGGGCTCTTTCCGATGCTGGACCGATTCAACGAATTCCGACACTCATGGGAGCGCGACTATCTGGAAGGCAGCCGAGACCTGGTATTCCGAAATACCTTCAAAGATGTTGAGTACGCCCTGCGAGTCTGTGCCGGTAATGGTACCCGCTTCGAGTTCGAGTGCTACGACGTAGGCCACCTTTACAATTTGGCACATTTTCTCGATCGTGATTTGGTGCAGCGGCCCCTTTTCGTTCAGTTGGTGTTTGGAATCCTGGGCGGCATCGGGACGCACGCAGAGGATGTGATGCATATGAAGCGTACCGCCGACCGCTTGTTTGGCGGGGACTACCGCTGGTCTGTCTTGGGTGCGGGGCGCAGGCAGCTTCCCACTGCCGCCATGGCTGCTTCCATGGGTGGCAACATACGTGTGGGACTGGAGGACAGCCTGTGGATTGGACCAGGCCAGCTGGCGATCAGTAACGCCGCTCAAGTCCTCCGCGCCCGTCAGATCATCGAAGGTCTCGGTCTTGAAGTCGCGTCACCGGCCGATGCACGTGAGATCCTGTCGCTCAAAGGCAGCGATAACGTCGCCTTCTAGCATATAGGACCCATACGACCTATACGACCTATACGACCTATGAGTTTGACCTCGACTAAGGTACAGACCTAAAATGCCGCACACTAATTTTATATATGAGGACCGTACGCGTCTGGGTTTTATGGATGGTCGCCGGTATCTTCGGTCTTGCGTACGGTCAAGAAGTTTATCCTCAGGTGAACCCGCCTTTCGGACTCTATTGGGCCGAAGGCCAAAAAGAAATAGCGCGGGTTCTCGACCGTGCCGGCGCCCGAATCGTTGACAAGGCCACTGTACAGGGACGCGATGCTTGGACCATCGAAGGGCTGATCCAGCCGGCCCTCAAACGAACGATCCTCTACTTTGGCAAGGAAAAGACGCTCGTGGAAGTCGAGCTTCAATATCAGCATCCCGATTGGGATCTCGTTGCGTACGAAGAATTCCTGAACAGCGCTCGGCAGCGGCTGGAAGCGCGGTACGGGCCTGCGACAGTGCTTGCTCGCGATAAAAAGCCAGAAGGAGACGTCATGCAAACGCTTGTCGGCTACCAATGGCAGCAACAGGCCAGCAGTATCCAATTGTTCTTCTTTTCGGCCGAACGCAACAATGAGGTTTACCGATCCATCAGCGTTCACTACCGGGCAGGCTAAAGAAACCTTTCGACCCAGCGCAATGCTTCACCCATTGCGGCATATCCGAAGTGCCCCTGTGTGACCATGCTGAATTGGGACTCCGGCCAAATCCGAATTAATTCTTTCAAGACCGATGGCGGCGTGATCGTATCGTATTCCCCGGCGACGATCAGAATCCGTTTTCGATCGCAAGCTGGTCGTCCATCTAAGGGCGACGTCAAATGGGCGTGTCTTCGCGACACCCCACGCTCAATCCCCGCCGCCAGTAATGTTCTCCTGATCGTCCAAGAGGCCGGGCTTTCCCAAATCGCGTGTTCAATGTCCGCGATCGGTTGCAATAGCGCCACGAACCGAAAGTCGCTTTCCAGGAAACTTAGTAACGCTCCCACCCAGCCGCCGTAACTTGTACCGATGACTCCAAACTCCTCACAACCATTCACACGAAAAAATTCCATCATTTGGCGGACCTCTATGACTGCTTGCCGTAGTGTCTCGGCGTTCTGTGGAAGATTTGCCGTCAACGCCAGAGCCCCGTTAAAATGGCCCCGCGGTACCCGCGAATAGTGATAGGGCAAATGCATCAGGACCGCGTTCCAGCCGCGACAATTCAGCCTCGCAGCAATCCGGCAATACCCAAAATCATGAGCGGACATCAGCGCATGCAGGAAAATGACCGTCGGCGCGCGCAAGCCTCGGGCTGAGAGAAAAATACGCGCGCGTGCAATGTCATTCTCTGGAAAAGCGCTTTTGACCGGGCTTGGCCATTGGAGAAAGTTCCGGGTCCGGGTGGCATTCGATATGCGGGGGACCTCATAGAACACGCTGCGTGAGATCATTTCACAAGCAGAAAGGTAGCCGTCGAGCTCTGCCGGTGCGCAAACAAGATGCCGCAGTTGCCATTGGATGCCGTTGATTAACCCGCACATCACTGCATCGAGACCCACCGCTGTTTTCAGCCGGATCAGAGTCGCGAACTTACTGCGGTCCCGACCTTTCAAGGCAGGTAGTCCTCTCCCTTTCTCGCCTGCGGTGTGTTCGGCAGATCCGCTTCGGTCAGTCGAAACTCGAGAACCAGCCTCTCACGCAATGAAATGAAGGCCTGTGCAAGCGAGTCTTCAACCAGCTCCCGCGCAAGATTCCGGGGAATATCGGATCGCGAATAGATCGCCTCACCGAACCCGATCCAGACAGGTACACGCCGTAACGGCAACCAGTTCATTTTATTGTACAATCGATCGGTCCCCAGGATTACACTTGGGACGATTGCCTTACCCGAAAGAACGCAGAGCGCGCTGACTCCCGGCCACATTCGGGCCCCTTGCAGAACGGACCCTTTCCCCGCACGGATCCCACCCTCAGGGAAGACTCCGACGACTCGGCCTTCTTCGAGTCGCCTCAGTGCAGTCCGGAGACCGGCACGGTCCGTTCCATCGCGACGCACCTTAAACGCACAAAGCCAATACATGAGAGTCGCGCTCGCGCGGTTACGAAACAATTCTTCCATCGCCATCCAGTCGACGTATCGCCGAAACCGCGAGCCGAGCATAGGAGGATCGAAGTGACTGATATGATTGCTCGCAAGAATGTATCCGGTTCCAGCCGGAACCTTCCCGAAGTAAACAATTTTCGTCCGGCAGACAGCAAAAAAGATCATTCGAACTATCAAGGCGGAAAGATGCGAGGACACTCGCCGCGCAAAATTGATTTCCCGTCTGCTCTGTAGCATAGGCGTCCAGCCTGTCAGCGTACCATAGGCCTCCAGCCTGTATTCAGAATGTGGCACGGGCGTCTCGCCCGTGATCTGCGCCGATGCACGGGCGGGATGCCCATGTTACAATGAAGCTCCTCCATTTGCAGCGATCTCCGGAACGTTGGCCACCCGCCCGACAGGCAGAATGCCTATACTACTCTCGTGATTTTCCGGCCAGCGAGCCCTCCGACGCCCGGTTCAACAGAACAACACGCGAGCCACAGCTGCCGATCGGCACCGACTCGTCCGGCCCTAGCCTTAGATACGCATTCGCGTCGGTGAGCGCGCCACGTTCGATCACTAGAAATACCTGACTATCTCCTCGCCAGATCTTTGCCACCTGCTCATGGGTCAGAAAGTGCTCGCGCCCTATCCCTAGTATGCGTGTCGCAAACTCTATTTCAGGACGGCCATCAACCCAGAATATCGGCCGCTTAACATAAAAAAATAATGTTGTCTTCTCGTTTGGATTGCCCTGACAGATGACGGTGCTTCCCGGCCTCGCCCGCGAATCGATAATCTTAGCCACCTTTGCCGAGGAAAATTCATCCTGCACCAGCGCTAGTCCCCGCGTACTGATCAGGAAAATTCCGGCCATGAAGAACCCAAATCCAGCGAAAGCGAGATCAAACCTCCCTTTGCGGTTGCACAGCCATACTAAAATCCCCGTCAAAAGCGTGGCCGTCGAGCCGAGATAAAGGAGCGGAGTGATATCCTTCCAAAGCGCTGGCGGCAAGATCTGGAAAACATTCGAGATAGTGTCTCCGATGATCGTATCCGAGGTCGCAGACTCGCCCGTTTCATGAATACGCCGGAGTGAGAGTAAACAGGCACCCGCTAGCCCTGCCATTCCCAGCAGGCTAAGAACAATCGCAGGCCATTTGAAGGAAATCCGGTGCTTGGTGATTGCCCAGGCAATCCATACCGCAACCGGTGGCCACGAGATCATCAAATAGTAATCCTGTACATTCGCGAAGCTGATACCCAGAGCGTTCACGACAAACCAAAACAGCAGAAGCAGTGCGCCCCCTTTTAAAGGTAGTCGACCATCCTTGTGCGCGCCGACAGCCGCTTGTATGGCAGCGGGAAATAAGAGTGTTATCGGGAAAAAGAGCACTAGATGCTCGAGCCAGAAAATCCACAACGGTACGCGATCACTGTCGGGCGGCCATCGCCGACTCAGGGCTGAGCCTATTTGCTCGTTGAAAAAGTGGTCTTTCAAGAATCCCGGATATCGCGATTCCATCACC
>JAFAJU010000465.1 GCA_019236035.1 Verrucomicrobiota bacterium
TAAAGGACGCCACTGCGCACGCCGAGATGCTGGCGATCACGCAGGCCGAAAGCGCCGTCGGCGACTGGCGGTTATCCGACTGCGATCTCTATGTAACCAAAGAACCCTGCCCGATGTGCGCCGGAGCGATCGTCCACGCCAGGATCCGGCGCGTGATTTTCGGATGCCCAGACCCAAAGACCGGCGGTGCCGGGGGTTTAATCAATCTCCTCCAATTGCCCCCGTTGAATCATCAGTGCGAAATCACACGCGGTGTGCGCGAAAATGAATGTCGCGAAATCTTGCAGCGGTTCTTCCGGGCAAAACGAGCAGAGCAGCCTTGAGTTTCACGTTTTGAGTTTTGGGTTTTTGAGTTTTGAGTTTTGGGTTCTGAGAGGAGCATCTGCACCACATGGCTGTAGAACGAACGAATCAGGCACGCAAAACGCAAAACGCAAAACGCAAGACCCAAAACCGCGTCAGCGTATCAGCATGCAATCTCCGTAGCTGAAGAATCTGTACCGTTCTTTTACGGCTTCCGAATACGCTTCCAGGATAAACTCGCGACCGGCGAACGCGGCGACCAACATTAACAGCGTTGATTTTGGAAGATGGAAGTTGGTTAACAACGAGTTGACCCGTCTAAAGCGGAACGGTGGATAGATGAAGATATCCGTCACTCCCTTACTCGGTCGTATTTCGTTAAAGCGTTGCGCCAGGGTTTCCAGGGTTCGCACTGTTGTTGTCCCGACTGCCAGCACCTTGTCGGCCGATTGGATAGTCCGGGCCGCTGCTTCGGTCACTTCGAACTCTTCGTGGTGCAACTTGTGTTCTGTGATAACCGCGGCTCTCACCGGCTTAAACGTTCCGACGCTCACGTGCAAAGTGAGAAATTCATGCGGCAGGCGTGCCAGTATATCGGGCGTGAAATGCAGGCCGGCGGTCGGCGCCGCGATCGCCCCGGTATTCGAGGCGTAGACCGTCTGATAGCGCTCCCGGTCGAGGGCCTCCGGCGCCCGCATGATATACGGTGGCAGCGGCATATTCCCGACTTTGTCAAGATCGATCGGGCGATCGAACCGGATCAAGCGATCGCCTCCATCGACAATTTCAATAACAGTCCCAACCCAGCCCTGGACCGAGAAAATCAAATCTTTGAGAAACAATTTGCCCGGGCGCACAAGGCATCGCCAGGTCAAGCGATCCACCTGCTCCAACAAAAGAATCTCCGCGTTGCGTTCAGGCAACTGTATTCGAGCCGGAATGACTTTCGTGTCATTCAGGACGACTAACTCTCCCTGCTTTATTAGATCAACAAAGTCACGAAACCGAAGATGGGTAATCTGCTGCTTCGAACGATCCAGGAGCATGAGTCTCGATCCATCCCGCTGGGTGGCCGGGTAACGGGCGATGAGATCATTTGGGAGTGAATAATCGTAGTCGGCGGTGCGCACACTCATGTTTTAACCTGGACTCCGAAACTCGGATAAACCACAGATTACGCAGATTCCACAGATTCAATGCCTTAGCTGCACGTAGAATCCTTGAATATTCGCAGCGCAAAAGTTGCTGACTCTTCGGTGCTTCAGTGCAGTTCTAATCTGTGCTAATCTGCGAAATCTGCGGTTTCTAATTCGGAATTTGGGTTTAACGGGACAGCCCAGCAAACGGCGCAGCCGCGAAATTCTATTCGGTCGACGCCGAGGTGAGCCGTTTCCCGAACTTCTGGTCCAGGATTTTGTTCCATTCCGTGAGCCGGGCTTGTTGCGCCGCGAACAAATCCTCAGTCGAGTCGAGAACATCGATTGATTGGATCTTATCCCCTTGCACGATCTTTGTGGCAATGTCGAGTCCCCTGGTCACCTGACCGAAGATCGAGTAACTGCCGTCAAGCAACTTCACCTGCTCCGGCCTGAGCGTATCAATCGTGACATAGAACTGGGATCCATTGGTATCCGGACCGGCGTTTGCCATGGCCAGCACGCCGACTTTTTCATGCGACAACGAGGCATCTACCTCGTTCTCAAATCGGTAACCCGGTCCGCCGCTTCCTGTCCCGAGAGGGTCTCCACCCTGTATAACGAAATGCGGGACCACCCGGTGAAAGGTGAGTCCATCATAGAACTTACGGGTCGCCAAGTTCAGGAAATTCGCCGCTGTCACAGGAGCTTTCGAAGGAAACAACGTCGCATCGATGTCCCCTTTGGCGGTGTGAATAATGATTCGAATATCGGTCAGCATTTGCTTTTACCCTCGGTCCCAACCGTTGCTAATCCAAGGGAAAAACAGACTAGCCTGCATCGCTCACAAATTTTTTAGAAAATTTGTGAGCGATGCCGGCTATGGCAGCGGAATCTCCGGCTACGCCGGTAACTTCCGCTGCTTTTTGGAGAGAAGAATTTACAATTCGCGCTTTGCGCTGCGAGTCGATCGACCCTAGTAAGTTGCATGCTCAAACTCGGCTTAGTCCAGATGCGCGGTTCGATAAAACCCCTGGAAAATGTGGACAAGGCGGAAGCGATGATCCGCGAGGCAGCGGCTCGCGGCGCCCAGGTCATATGCCTTCAGGAAATCTTCACCACAGTCTATTTTTGCCAGGTCGAAGATCACAGTTATTTTCGATTCGCCGAGGAAATTCCCGGACCGACGACAGCTCGTTTGGGCAAGGTCGCTAAAGAGCTCGACGTGGTCATCATCGCGCCGATGTTCGAAAAGCGCGCGGCTGGCCTCTATCATAATACGGCCGCTATTATCGACGCCGATGGCTCCTATCTGGGAAAGTACCGGAAAATGCACATTCCGGACGATCCGCTCTTCTACGAGAAGTTCTATTTCACGCCGGGCGACCTTGGCTTCAAATCCTGGAAAACCAAGTACGCAACCATCGGCGTATTGATCTGTTGGGATCAGTGGTACCCGGAAGGCGCCCGACTGACCGCGTTAAGTGGAGCTGAAATCCTATTCTATCCAACTGCTATCGGCTGGCACCCCAGTGAAAAAAAAGAGTATGGAGCCCGGCAACATTCTTCTTGGGAAACGATTCAGCGCGGCCACGCCATCGCCAATGGCTGTTACGTCGCGGTTCCGAACCGTACCGGGCACGAAGCGCCCGCCGGAGGAGATGGAATCGAGTTTTGGGGACAAAGTTTTGTCGCGGACCCGTCGGGCGAGATCATCGCTAAAGCGAGCGTTGACGAGGAAGAAGTTTTGGTGGTCGAAGTCGATCTCACCTTGCTGGATCGGCAACGAACCCATTGGCCTTTCCTGCGGGATCGTCGAGTCGACGCCTACGCGGAAATCAGCAA
>JAFAJU010000535.1 GCA_019236035.1 Verrucomicrobiota bacterium
CTGCATTTTTGCAACGAACACCGGCTAACGTCAACTCACCCGCAAAGCCTGCATCGCTCACAAATCTTCAGAGATTTGTATAACAACTGATCTGGTAGGGCCAAGTTTCACCTTGGCCTTGTGGTCGTCCTCGTCCTCGAACTCGTCCTCGTCCTCGACGGTTCCGCGTCGCCGACGGCCCAAGATCGAGGACGAGGACGATTGAAGAGGAACTTCTACCCGTAGTACGGACGGAGCGGAGGAGGCATACTCCCGACGCGGAGAGCGCGTTCGATAACCCGCTCTGATTCTCCTGGCTCACGCAGGAGCGGGACCAGTTGGCCCGCTTTGAGTGCGGCCACAGGTACGCCGTCGCGAAGAAGGATGCGGTGCGTCGTGATCGCCGGGATGCGCGGTCCAGGCGTGAGAATCCCGACCAGATTCAACGGATCTGCGCCGCTGATCGCAATCAATTCGCCGTTAGCAGCGGCCTTGCGCACCGAGCGCAACAGTCCTATGGCTTCAGGCCTGGCGTACTGTTCGCCGCTCAAGCCGTTGACAAAATAACCGCCCCGAATCTCGCCTCGCGCCTCCAGTCGCCGATAGACCCGGATAAGTTCAAACCAAGTAATGCTCCAGGACTCTCTCTCCAAAAGCCGTCGGGATACGACTCCGTAGCGCCGAAGCAGCGCCCGAGCGAAAACTTCGATGGCCTCGTCGCGTCGTGCCAGGGTAGACCCTGGCGATTCCTGATCGGTCGGCTGCGGCGTCCTGAGCAATGACCAGCGCCCCGCAAACTCCACACTTGTCACAGTCCTGTGTTGCCTGCGCCGTTCGGCCGCTCCAAACGGCGCGCGCTTGTCTTCCGGTACAAGCAGCGCTCGCAAGCCTTCGAAGCTGTCAGCAGTCACGTAGCCGCGTCCGGTCAACTCAGCCAGCGCCTGCTCGACTCGCGAAGGCAAAAGCCTTGTTTGTCTGACAATCTCGGCGAAAAACAGTGCGCCCGCTTTCGACAAAGTCTCGAGCGTTAGTCCGGCGTCTGGCGAAAAGTCCCCGGAGTCTCGGGTACGGGAGAGTGCGAGCCAATTCGACAGGTTCTCGCGTGCGAAGAGCGACACTGGACTTGACCGCACTGGAACCAAGGGCCGCCCGTTCTGGCTTTCCGGCAAAGTCAAGCGTCCCCAGCCAATTCGGCCGGTGAAGCAGAGCTGGTCGAGCAAAGCCGGCGTATAATCTTTGACACGAAGCGCGAGGACCTCCGGTTCCCAGGCCGCCGCCGGCAGCTCATAGCCATCAAGAGACTCCAGTACTCCCATGACACCCTCGAGGCCCTCGGCGCGATGTTCTGCGTCTGCTCGCTGCCAAGCCAGCAAGAACCGTTGAAATTCAGCAACTGAAACTGGCTGAATCTCGGCCCGCAGCCGGTTAATGGTGAGGCGGTGGATCCGCGCTAGAAGTCGCCTGTCGCACCATTCGATTTCGACGGCGTCAGGATGAAATTTCCCACGCAGAATAAATCCCTCTCCTTCTAAGGCGAGGAGCGCGCGCTCGATTTCAGAGAGCGGCAACCGGAACAAATTCTCGAGCGTGCCGGAGGTCACCGGGCCAACCACCTCCATTCGTCCGCGCACCAGTTCGCGCACGGCGTCGGCGCGTTCCCATAGCCTTTTCCGCTCTGATTCCGGCGCAGCCAGCGATTGCTCGACTGCGTAGCCCGGGTAGATCGTCTGCAGCATTGGCAACCGCTCAGCAGCGATCCAGAACGGATTCGGCGAAGCGAGTTTTCCAGCGCGTTTTTCAGCTCTGAGCAGGTCAAGCCAAGGCTGCGAATCGCCGATCACTTTTCTCACTTCATCATCGGTCAGAGCGCCCACTAGCAACAGCGTCTCGTGAAGTTCGTCGGCGTTGGTCACGCGCGGCCAAGCTTCCTCGCAAACCTTTTCGATGGCAGCACGGTCGAGAATACCAAGGCCGGCATCTGTCGATGATTCACTTGCACGACGCGTGTAGACCGCCTGGGTACGACGCTCCTCCAAAGGCGCGTTATCAAGAAACGCGTACGGTTTGGCATTCAGAATTTCATGTGCCAGCGGCGACGGCTCCGGTACATCGCGTGCCACCAACTCAACCGCACCGCTCTCAATCTGATTGAGAAGGTCAATCAAACCGTTAATGTCCATGGCCTCGTTCAGACAATCCTCAATTGTCTGCTGCACCAGGGGATGGCTAGGAATCTCGCGGTCCCCAGCGATGTTTTCGAGGCAGGCGAGCTGGTCGGGAAATACCGCAGCCAACAGGTTCTCCGATTCCATTCGTTGCAGTGGTGCCGGGACCTTGTGCCCGCCGCGCTGGCGTGGCAGAGCAAGGGCTCGCGTAGCGTTCCATCGCCACCGGATCGGAAACATCGGCGCATCAAGCAGCGCCTGGGTCAGAAGGTCGCGAACGGTCTTCGCGTTTAAATAGCGAAAGACGTCATCGAGCGGAAAAGAGTGCTGAGTACCCAGCGAGAGTACGATTGCATCGTCAGTCGCCGCCGCTTGCAACTCAAAATTAAACGAGCGACAGAAACGTTTACGCAGAGCGAGCCCCCAAGCTCGATTCACCCTGGTTCCGAACGGAGAGTGCACGACCAATTGCATCCCTCCTGATTCGTCAAAGAAGCGTTCCAAAACGAGCTTATGCTGGGATGGAATCACGCCCAGTATCCGGTAAGCTGCCGCAAAATAGTCGGCTAGCTGGCGCGCGCCGGCATCGGAAAGACCGGGTTGCGTCTTGAGCCAGTCGAAAACAGGCTCTGTGCTGTTTTGCTTGAGCGATTCCGCCAGCCTGCTCTCCACCTCTTCGCGGAATTGGGAAACAGCTCGGGACAATTCGGCGGTGCGGCCGGGCGCCTCCCCCAGCCAAAATGGGATGCCGGGCGGCTGCCCCTGGGCATCTTCTACGCGAACGGTGCCGGAATTGATGCCCAGAATTCGCCACGAGGCGTTCCCGAGTTGAAAAATGTCTCCCGCCATGCTCTCGACGGCGAAGTCTTCGTTGACCGTTCCGATGAACGCTTCGCCCGGCTCCAGCACAACGCGATAGTCCGCGTTGTCCGGAATGGCTCCGCCGGATGTCAAGGCCACCAATCGGGCTCCGCGCCGGCCGCGCACGCGATGGTTCACGGCATCATGATGAATCAGCGAAGCACGGCGTCCGCGCCGGGTACTGAAACCGTCCGCCAACATTTTTAAAACATCATCGAACTCCGCTCGGCTCAGGTCTCGATAGGGATAGGCTGAGCGAACCAGCTTGAAGAGACTATCTTCCTCCCATTCTTCGCACGCGACACCGGCGACTATCTGCTGGGCAAGCAGATCGAGTGGTTTCTGCGGTATCTCCAGACAATCGAGTTCCCGCTTACGGATGCTGCGCAGCGTTGCGATACCCTCGACCAACTCATCCCGGCTGAGCGGGAAAAGCCGTCCCTTCGGCATACCGCCGCGCCGATGCTCCGCGCGGCCCACCCGCTGTAGTAACGTGGCGATGGAGCGCGCCGAACCTAGTTGGCAAACGAGGTCCACCGAACCGATGTCGATGCCCAATTCGAGCGAAGCAGTAGCCACCAGCGCCTTGAGTTCGCCGCGCTTCAAGCGATGCTCCGCTTCAAGCCGCAGCTTAGCAGAGAGACTGCCATGGTGAGAGGTGACTTGATCGTTGCCTAGCCGGTTACAAAGGTGATGTGTGACGCGTTCCGCAAGGCGGCGGGTGTTTACAAATACGAGAGTCGTTTGGTGAGCTTCGATCAGGTCGGCTAGCCGGCCGTAGACCTCCGCCCACACTTCATTAGACATGACGGCCTCAAGCGGCGAGCCCGGCAGTTCGATCGCCAGATCCATTTTCCGGCCGTAGCCGCAATCAATGATCGTACATCGCGCCTTCCCCGTTTCATCGAGATGGCGAGTCCCAACGAGGAAACGGGCTACTTCTTCAATCGCCTTCTGGGTTGCTGATAGACCGATGCGCTGGAGCGGGGCTTTGGTGAGGCACGCCATTCGTTCGATACTGAGC
>JAFAJU010000133.1 GCA_019236035.1 Verrucomicrobiota bacterium
GGATCGTGGAGATACACCCGAATGCCGATCCGAGGCAGTTCGAAGCGGTAATCTCTGACGGGTCCGAACAAGGACCTGTCAGGTTCCGTTTCTGACCTTAAAGATATCCGACGCGTCTTAAGAAACCCGCTAACCGCGCCAGGAGACACCGTTGGGGCGGATCGACACCGCGCAACCATGCTTTCAACGTCAAGCGATTGATGCCCAGCTTTGTCGCCGTCTGCCGATCAGTCTCTTTGGATTCGCTTGCGTACCGTCCCAACGCATTCAAAACGTCCTCCGTGGTCAGGGAATCGCTATCTTTAGTTCTCACTTTGGGTCCCTTTCTATCCAGGCAAAGTGGCTTTCACTCGGTGATCGGTCTGAAACCCAGTGCATCCGTTGATTGCCGCGGCAGAAGGCATGACAGGCAAAGGGACTGAAATCGGCAGGCAGCTCCACCCGTGACGAAAGGCTAGCACGGTCAGGTCCGTGATGATCGAAGCCTGTCGCCTCCAAAGTTGGACCCGACGGCTACAATGGCTGGCTTTGAATGCAATCGGGAGTGTGATATTTGTAGAAAGGAAACTTCTCATTGTCGGTGACTCGGTGATGGGTTGTTTTGTCCAGGCGCCGGGAGGTGGTGACGCATCTTCCGGCGCGGTTACCTATATTGGTCCGGGTTGTTCGAGAATAAGCCCAGGGCGCAGGGCTAATGTTGCCGCCAAATTCGCTGGTCCCTTCCGACCAGCTAGGCGCCCCGTATTGTCTTGAGCGATGTCCGAAGAACGATACATTGTTGGTTAAGGCTCCGCTCTTTGAGTCGCTATCAAACTTCGCTCGGTTTTACATTGTCAAGTGAAAAATATCGCAAGCAGTTGCAAGACGTTGATGATCAACGTCTTAGGGGAGAGCCCGGGAAACGCAATTTATTGCATCCCAGAAGCTGAAATGCGCTCGTTGGAAATCCTGCAGTCAATCGAGTTCATCTTGGAGCAACCCGAAAGTCTGCACCAAGCATTCTAAGCCGAAAAATGGAATGCAGATTTTGGCCACGAAAGCCGGCCATAAGGTCAAAACCTTCCAAAAAAAGGTAGCGCCCAGCCTTCAGGATCAAATACAGGCGGTTCTTTTAACCAATCTCTTAACGGCTCTATCAACATCTTGTCGGCATCGGGTAACGGCACGCAGTCGAACAACTCCATAGCGCTCAAAATCGGATTCTGATTAGCTTCGAAAACTTTTTTGCCGCAGCGACCATAGCGTGACGCGATTCGACTTAATAAATCGAGAGCCAAAACCGTTAAGAGGACAGATTGGAGACGCGTCTTCCTGAATTTGAACTCAAGTTCACGATTTAGCCACAGTGCGTTAAGAAAACGATCCACCTGTTTCGACTTAATTCCGAGTTTTGCCATACGATCTCGGCTCTTGGCGGCAGAGAAGCGCAACAGGCCCAACCGGTGATTTCGGCACGAAGCAATTTCGTCACCCAAAATCAGCAAAACACCCAGCAGAACGATGATTGACAGGATCCATAAATTTGGACCCCGAAGGTCTGTTGGACCGAGTGCGGACAGCCCAACGCAAACCAGTTGTACGGCAATCGACCAATAGGCCGAGACCGCTCCAGGTCCTCTCCAGAGTTGTTCCCAAAGTTGCTGGCGAAGCCACAGGTCTGGGTCAAACATCGTTCAACTCCCATTTTGTCGTGTTTTGCGCTCTTCTTCTCTAATAAATATATCAATTTCCCATTGGGGTCAGCCGTTTATTTATGACTTAGTCGGCCCTGGTACCGCCACGAGTCCAACCTTGCGTGGGCCTGGTTTCGACGGATCGTCCGGCAGTCCTGGCACAAAAGTCATAAATAAACGGCTGACCCGGTGTTGGAAGCCTTTTACACCCGTGAACATTCTGATACTTTGCAGTCAGAATGTGCAGGAACATTAAAACCCTCTTCAACTTCGATCCGCCGGTCACTGCCGAAGAGATCCGAGCGGCTTCGCTCCAATTCGTAAGAAAAATCAGCGGCTTTAGCAAACCGTCGGAGGCCAATGAGGGTCCGTTCCAGGCTGCGGTCGATGAAATAGCTGAGATTTCGACTCGTCTTCTTCGCTCACTCGAAACGAATGGAACGCCAAGGAATCGAGAAACGGAGGCCGCAAAGGCCAAAGCTCGTGCCTCAGACAGATTCGGCGCTCGCCGACCCCTTTCGCTGGTAAACTCCCCCGCCTCGGACGGCTCGCGCAAAGGTACGCTAGATAGTGCCGGTTGCGAAATCGGTTATCCTTCTGCTCGTGCTCGAAACCCTGAGCGTTACGATATGCCGACGGGGTCTTCTCCGCGTGCGCGGCCGGTAAAGAATTAGTCCTTGGGGCGCAGAGGGAAAAGAGCCTATTGGCTCATCTCGATGTTTTGCTTAAGGCTTAATGTTTGTTCGAGCAGGAGCACGAGCACGAAAGGACAGCCCTTTTCACAACAGACACTAAATAGACCAACTATCCTCGGGAGGCGGTTCTTCGCTCGAGGACTCGGCGCCGGAGGCTAGCAGTGCGTCACAAAGCGCCCGTAGCTCAGAGTCGACATCGGCGGGGTCAAACAAAGTTTGGGCTACCTCTTCCCGCAGTGTGGCAGTGAAATCCTTGCGAAGACGAAAGACCAACGTTTTGACACCTCCGACCGTCAATCCGAGTTCGTCGGCGATCTGGCGATAGGAACTCATATTCTCATGGTCAGCAGCCACCAGGAACACCTTAAGTCGCTCAAAGGTCCGGCCCTTCCCTTGCCTTACATACTCCGCGCGTAAACGACCGGTGACTCGCGACAGCAAGGCCGTTGCCCAACGGGCATCGAACACCTTTTCAGGGGTAAGATCGTCCACGGGTTCGAGCCGGTAGCGATTCTCGGCATCCTCTGCGTCCAGGGAAACGACTTGGCAGCCTCCCCCTCTCTTCGCGGCGTGACCCCTGCGCCAAGATACGGACATGTGATTCTTGAACGAAGCCAGCAAAAATGAACGGAATTTTCCCTTTTCAGGGCCAACTCGGCTGAACGCTTCCTGTTCCAAAAGGTGAAGGAAAAAGCTCTGGGTCAGATCCTCAGCGTCTAAGGCATCATGTCCAATCCGCCTGGCGAACGCATAGAGAGGATACCAATACAGTTGGCAGAGCTCGGACAGTGCCGCTCGAGATTTTGGAGCCTGGACGTCGACAGAGTTCAATATCAAACTCCATCGCGTTGTCCGAAACATGCCCTTCCCACCCGGCGAACTAGACTTGCCCATCTTCACGCCTCCAACCGCGGAAGCACCTTATAGTTGGTTTTCGGCAGAGTTTCCAACTCTTTCGTTCTGACCTGCACCGGTCATTAACATTTTAGATGCTCCCATAACAAGATTCATTGGCCCGTTCGGGTGAAAACTTCCGGTGCAGCACTAACTCAATGAGTACGGTAAAGAGCGTACCCATAGACATAATATCTCCATCATAGGGTTAAGACAGCATGGAACTACTATCCATTTCCGGATTCCGCCGCAGCTCGACGCGCTAGTTTCTTCCTCCATATCTGAGGCGCGAGACCGATCGAATCTCGAAATTGCTTCGAAAGATGAAAGGGCGAATCAAAACCAAGGATTTCGGCGATTTCCCCGACCGATTTTGGGGTATTGGCAAGGAAGTCTTGGGCTTTGTCTAAACGGATCTGCAGCTGGTACTGTTTTGGGCTAATACCGGTTTGGGCTTTGAAAGCCTGCCGGAAAGAAGAGTAACTCACGTTCAGGTTACGAGCCAACTGCTCCACCGTAAACCGCTCGTGATAACGATGCGCCAGGAGGTTTTGGGCTTGCTGAACTATCTGGTCAATATGCCGTGGCGCGCGCCGATGCTTCCGCGCGGCCCTCGGAAGGACTGAAAGCAGGTGCAACCCCATGGTCGAAAGCAACGATTGAACGCCGGCCGAACGTTGCTGGGCTAACGCGTGGCAACGTTCAAACCCCTGCAACAACTCCGAAGGAAACCCTACATGCCAGACAGGCCGTTCAGGCCGGAGCAGGCCAGACTCTCTGGCTCGATCGAACGCCGGTCCGCGGCACTCGATCCACTGTTCCACCCAGCCTGTTTGAGGATCAGGTGCGTATCGATGCCAAACCCCCGGGAACAGCGTGATAACCATGCCGGCGTTAATATCGTGGCGTTCAGGGGACACCTCCGATTCAAACGTGCCCTTGCCTTCCGTAATGTAGACCAATTGATAGGCTAGCAGGACGCGGCCTTGATCCCAATTAAAGTGATGGTCAACAGGGTGGCGCCGGGGCGGGTAACGACTCCCCGGGCGCACCCGCTCGTATCCAACCGAGGTGGCGGTGCACTCCCAAGGGTCTTCTCCCCGGTGAGGGAGCCCGAAATAAACGTAATAGCTTCTCACCTTTAGCGTGGTGCGCGCAGCTGTGTCATTTTTTATATAAAATTTGTCAGTTTGTCCATTCTTCCAGGGGAGCGGGTAAATTAGAGTCAGCGCGTTTCGACCTTCACCCCCCTCCCCGCACTGGCGGAGAATCAAAGGAAAAGCTTTATGAAATACACAAGTAAAAATCTGCTCGTGGCGAGTCTTGGTCTGGCGTTCGCTGCCCTAAGTCCCGCGCAAGCAGCGGAAAAACATCTGACCGTTTTGTTTGCCTTACCCGATCTGGCATTCCCATTTTTCGTCCACATGGCTGACCAGGCCAAAGACGAAGCAAACAAGATCGGCGATATCGATCTCATCGTTGCTGATGGCCAACGCAGCTCACCCAAAGAGACTGCGGACGTTGAGGCAGGTATCACCAAAGGAGTCAGCGGCATCATGATCTCGCCGAACGATGTCGATGCGCTCGCAGCCGGGATTCAGGAAGCAGTCGATGCAAAGATTCCAGTCGTGACCATAGACCGTCGCGTTAACAAGGTCCCTGGCATACTTGGGCACGTTGGTGCTGACAATGTTAAGGGTGGGGAAGCGCAAGGCCAGCTCATCGAGAAGCTGTTTCCGGACGGCGCAACCGTGATGAACCTCCAGGGACAATCGGGCGCAAGTCCGGCCATCGACCGCAACAAGGGGCTGCACAACGTCCTGGACCAGGCCAAGGACAAATACAAATTCATCTTTGAAGACACGGCAGGCTTCGATCGATCAAAGGGCCTCGCCATGACCGAGTCGGCCCTTGCGGGCATGCCGAAGCCGCCAGACGTCATTGTCGCGGCGAACGACGACATGGCGCTTGGCGCGCTGGAGGCGCTGAAGGCGCGTAACCTCCTTGGTAAAGTGAAGCTGATCGGCTTCGACGCCCTGCCCGAAGCGCTAGGCCAGATTAAAGCCGGCAACATGACAGCCACAATCGAGCAGTTGCCCGGCGGCCAGGTACGCGGAGCGCTCCAGGTGCTGGTCGCATTTCTCCGTGAAGGCAAGAAACCGGATCAGCAGGTAACGCTGCTCACTCCAATTGCGATCACGAGCGAAAACCTCGACAAGGCTGAGCGATTGAACGAGGTGAAATAGGCTTCGAACTCCTGGCGTGAGGCGGTCCAGGGCAGTCCTGGGCCGCAAAAATTAGACTGTGGGAATTGACACGCGCATGGCGAGCTATTGGGCCGTCTCGCTTATAATGGTGACGTTGTCGCGTGCAAAATGGAGTCTCGGCTCTGCCCCGGGCGCGCGGGAGCGCGTCCCTGCCACGCAAGGCAACGCTCCAGGCCGGAGTCAGTAATGAAACCGCTGCTCCGCATGTCCTTGATCAGCAAGCGCTTTCCTGGTGTCCAGGCGCTCGACGATGCCAGTCTGGAAGTGCTGCCCGGCGAAATCCATGCGCTGCTCGGCGAGAACGGAGCGGGCAAGTCGACGCTCATCAAGATCCTCTCTGGAGCGCAGCAACCGGACAGCGGCACAATTGAATTCGGCGGACAGAGTGTCACGTTCGTTTCACCGCATGACGCACAGCGCCGCGGCATCGTAACTATCTACCAGGAGTTCACGCTGACCCCGAACATGACGATTGCCGAAAATGTCTTTATCGGTCGCGAGCCCGGCCTCGGCGTCTTCGTGGATTGGCGAAAGATGGCGTCGGAGACACGCGCTATCACTAAACGGCTCGGCCTCGAGTTGCAGCCAATGTCCATTGTTCGCGGACTGAGCGTCGCTGAACAGCAGATGGTCGAGATCGCGCGCGCGCTGTCTATGAAGTCGCGGCTAATCGTCATGGACGAGCCAACCTCAGCCCTCTCTTCGGCCGAGGTCGAGAAGCTGTTTCGCATCATCCGCGAGCTTAAGGCGCACGGTCTCAGTATAATTTTCGTCACGCACCGGCTTGAAGAAGTTATGCAGATCTGTGATCGATACACCGTGCTCCGAGACGGGCGTCTGGTTGGTAGCGGCGCCATCGCCAACACCACCATCGATGGCATCATCCGGCTTATGGTCGGGCGCCAGGTCAACGCGCTATTCGCCCATCGCGAAAAGACGCCCGCCGGTGACGTCGTCTTGGCAGTCGAGGGCTTGAACCGACGAGGTAATGCCCAGGACCAGAACGCCAGCGTCCTTGCCGACGTCGGTTTCGAGGTCCACCGAGGCGAGATCCTGGGCGTTGCCGGGTTAGTCGGCGCAGGACGGACTGAAATGGCACGTGTGGTCTTCGGCGCCGACCCATTCGATTCCGGTCGCGTCTTCGTCGACGGCCGTCAGGTCCGGATCCGCTCGCCCCAGGATGCCATCCGTCACGGGATCGGCTTGGTGCCGGAAGACCGCAAACAACAGGCGCTGTTCCTGGCGCTGGCTGTGCGCGTCAATCTGAGTATGGCGTCGCATCAGCGGATCATGCGCTGGGGAGTGTTTATGGACGAGACCGCCGAACGCGCCATGGTCGAGGAGTTTCGCAAGAGGCTCAATATTCGCATGGCGAGCCCAGAGCAACTGATTGCCAGTCTCTCCGGCGGCAATCAACAGAAGGTTACGCTCGCCCGTTGGCTGGCCCTGCGGCCGAAGGTGCTTATTGTCGACGAACCGACCCGAGGCATCGATATAGTCGCCAAAGTCGAGGTCCACAACCTCCTTTTCGAAATGGCGCGATCCGGTATCGCAGTGGTCGCTATCTCCTCAGAACTGCCCGAGGTGCTTGCGATTAGCGATCGCATCATTGCCATGCGGGAAGGCCGAATTAGCGGCGAGATCAAGGGAGAGAACGCCACCGAAGAGGTCTTATTGTCGATGATGACTTTGAGCGCGAAAGCAGCCTGAAGGAGCGATTGGAACCATGACTGAGAGCGTACACTCAGAGGCCCAGGCACCCGCGAAGACAGACGTGTTCGGCTTTCTGGCTCGCTTCGCGCCGCTGATTTTCCTGATTGTGCTGATGACGGGCTTCGCTATCGGCGAACCGCGCTTCCTCACACCACTCAATCTCTTCAACATCCTCCGCCAAGTCTCTATCTACGGACTGCTCGCCGTTGGCATGACGTTCGTCATCTTGACCGCAGGGATCGACCTCTCGATCGGCTCGCTGGTCGCCTTTGCCGGCTTAGTCGCGGCGGCGGTGTCTAAGGGTGGGGTCTCCAATCGCTTCACTGTCGGCGCGGGCCAAGAGGCAGCCAGCTACGGCTGGTATCTGGCCGCGCTGGCTGCGATCGGGGTTGGACTTGCCGGAGGGTTCCTGCAAGGCTTCGCAATCACGAGGCTCAAGGTGCCGCCGTTCGTTGTCACCCTCGGCGGCATGTCCGCGTTTCGGGGTGGCGCCCTTCTCTTTGCGGCGGGCGGCCCCATCAGCGGTTTCGAACCGAATTTTGTTTGGATGGGGCAGGGACGCGTCCTCGGTGAAGTACCGGTTCCGGTGGTCATCTTCGTCGCCTTTGCAGTACTCGCTCATGTCGTCCTCCGCTACACCCGTTACGGCCGCCAGATCTATGCCGTCGGCGGCAACCCGGAAGCGGCCCGGCTGTCGGGGTTGAACGTACGCGCCGTCATCACCAGCGTATACGTCATCATGGGCTTCTTCGCCGGACTTGGTGCCTTCGTGCTGGCCGCCAGGCTAAACTCGGCCGAAGCGGTTGCCGGTACCGGCTACGAGCTCACGGTCATCGCCTCCGTGGTTATCGGCGGTACCAGCCTGTTTGGAGGCGTTGGCACGATTTTCGGTACGGTGATCGGCACAATTCTCATTGGGGTCTTGCTCAACGGCCTCGTGCTCATGAACGTCTCAGCCTACGTGCAACAGATCATTATCGGCATAATCATTGTACTCGCTGTTGCCTTCGATACCTTCGCTAAGTCCCGTCGCCGGGTCGGATGATTCATACCCATTTGTCCTCGTCATGAGCCGCGGGCTGGCGCTGGAGGGCTCCGTCGTAGCAGCCGCCGCGGAAGAGTTCCGCTTCACCCAATGATTGGAGGGGCGTTGCTTGCAACGCCTTCGGCCGACAGGCCGAAAGGCGCTGACCACCCATTAAAGACAAATCCGCGAAGGAGCTGCAAGCAGCTCCCCTCCAGGCCCATTGTCTTAGCCAGACTTCTCTCCGTATTCCCGCCGGTTGCGCGGTGGCTGCTACGACGGAGCCCTCCAGCCAGCGGCCGCCGGACGCCGCGTAGATAGCCACACACAAGAAAAAGCGGCTCGGACGGAGCCTCGCCCTCCTACCGCGCCGCCTCGCCCTGCCACCGCATCAAAATATCGTCGCTGACTTAACTAACCGTTTTGGCGGTCGAATATAATTACTAGAAAAGAACGAACATTCCGAAATGAAAGCTGATGAAATATGTTTACGTTCGCCCGGCGCATTTCATAAGTGGGCAGATGAGCGCCGCGCCAACGTGTGGCACACGATCGAGAAGTTTGAGGCCGGCGAGGTTAGTCCCAGAGAGGCCCATGAGATCCTGAGGCAGGAAAAGAAAGCCCTGAGCGCCATGGGCAGGCGATTAAGCGGGCTTAAAAGAGCCCGGGTCCGCAAATAACACTGCAGAGCCATCTTCGTTTGCTTACGTCGCGTCACGCGTCTATTCATTTGAAGTATGGAAGTCCTCCAGACTTTATCGGTCGCTCTGGGGTTGGCCGCTCTTTCCGGCTACAGTTTGTATCTCACCGTTTTTTCGACTGGACTCGCTATCCATTTCGGCTGGGTCCATCTCGCTCCACAGTTTCAGTCCCTGTCGGTTCTCGGTGACCCAGCAATTCTCATCGTATCCGGAATCCTGTTCGCACTGGAATTCTTTGCGGACAAGATCCCCTGGGTGGATTCAGTTTGGGATGCCGTTCACACGGTCATTCGGCCGGTCGGCGGAGCACTTCTGGCGACCAGAGCGCTCGGCCAAACCAGTCCCGTGTTTGAAGTGATCGTTGCGCTGTTGGGTGGTGCCTTAAGCTTCGCCTCGCATAGCTTGAAAGCCAGTACTCGGCTGGTGGTGAATGGCTCACCGGAACCATTCTCGAACATTGCGGTCAGTACCGGTGAAAATGTTATGGTGGTCAGCGCCGTCGCGCTACTCTGGCACTATCCGATTGCGGTCTTTTCGTTTTTTGCTGTTCTCTTTGCCCTGACCATCTATTT
>JAFAJU010000363.1 GCA_019236035.1 Verrucomicrobiota bacterium
TGGCTCCCCCAGATGTGCATTCAAACCAGGGGCGGCCTCTGGCGCAAGAGTGCGTCTACGGCAAACGGCCGTAGGGCGCATTTTGTAATAGCTTTATCTCTAGTAACTTATGAACATGCTATTTAGAAATCACGCAGTTTTAGCGCACTTTTTTGCGTTGAGCCCTGGGCCCCCAAGGTTTCTTAAGCCAGCCTTGAAATCGACGCACAACCCCGGCTGAAGCCTGGGCTCAGTTCTCGCTAGGTTAAAAGCTGAAACTAAAGCCGCCTGTAACCGCATTCGCGTTGTAATTGCCTCGGCCTAGCTGGCCTTGGTACCCCAGGTAGGTTGAAAGCCTTGGGGTGAATTGACACGCGGCACCCGCATTTACGATAGCGCTGTCGTGGCCCTCACTCGGACCGGAAAACGTCGCAGAGCCCGGAAATTCGGCAGAGCTGACGGTTATCGGCAGATCGCTGTAAAGGTACTCATGCTCCCAAGCAACCGTCAAAGTGGGAATGACCAAGACTTTCCCAAGATGCCAAGTATACGTAGCCCGTGCACCAAGATCCGTTCTCAGAGAGGCCTCCTGATTCGAATGGATATGTAATGGTAACAATGAACCTTGTTCGCTGAATCCATCGACGTGCACGAGGGTGTATTGAAGCGCCCCCAGAGGACCGACTGTGAAATTACCCAAGTGAAAGTCGTAGCCGGCTTCGGCCCACGTGCTAAATTCTCCACTGCTGGTGCTGCCGTTGGCAGATCCGAGCAGTCCTTGGCGGCTAGTATTATAACTATTATGACCGCCGTAGGTCACCGCATTGATATAAAAGCCGTTACTAAAGTAGGTGAGATACAGACCGCCGCGGCCGGTGTTGACGTCAATGTCACCTGAAGGTTGAAGATTGGTCCGAGTATACGCATAACTGCCCATGAGACCCGCTGCAAAATGATCGGTAAGCCTATAGTCAACCCCTATAATAAAACCTCCGGTGGTAAAATTGTAACCCTTGGCGAAGTCGTCATTGTCAACGGTCACCCAATTTCCCCAGCCGTTCGCCCAGACGCCCCAACGGTTTTCCGGCGGGGGTGGCGGGGCTACCGGTTGTTTGGGGGCTACCTCTTTTCCCGTTGTAACCGGGGTCGGAGCAGGAGGGAGATTCGAGACAAAGCCCGTCGAACCTCTTTGGATCTCGTCGAAGCGCTCATCGAGTTTGAATCGTTGCGTATTGGCTCCTGAAAAGCCGATCTCAAACATCGAGGTTAACTGTTCCGCCGTCGGATCCAGAGCCGCGAACAAGAAACTGAGTGCTAGCGGCGCTTCGGGCTCTACCGGTGGAAGCGGCGTGCGGACCACAATGTTAACGGGTGGCCGCGGGTTCGGCGGAGGAGCGGGCGTCACCGCCGTTACGTAGACCAGGGCCACTCCGTTTGGCGCGTAAACGTCTATCCGTTGGAGGCTGGGATTGTTATTCAAAAAGTCGTTTACTGTAGCGAACTGGCCGCTCCGGCTACCTCCGGTCTCTAAGACTCCGAAGACATTTCCAGCGACCGGGTGGAAATTATTCGAGGAACTTACGGCCAAAGTTCCGTTCAAGCTTGCATTAGCTCCAACCTGCACGTGATCATAATCCGCCCCGTTGATGCCGGCGACTCCGAGCGCCAGCGTTCCGCCTGATGCTTGTGTGTAATTGCCGCCGACATTGATGACCAGCGGGTCCAGGCTTGGCGCACGCAGGGTGCCGGCCTGTAGAAAAACGTCACCTTTACCGAGTGCGAAAGATGTTGCCTGCCCGGCAGTCGGTACGCCTGCGACCAGAATACCATCCTCAATGGTGATCCCGCCTGAATAGGTGTTGTCGGCAGTCAATTCCAGGATGTCGCTGCCTAGCTTTATTAAGCTGCCACTGCCGCTGATCACGCCACCGAATGTCTTTTTAGCGCCGCTGCGGTCGAAGGCCAAGGTTCCGTTATCGGTAACGTTCCCGATGATGTCGCCGATTGTTCCCCCATTGCCGATCTGCAGTGTGCCTGTATTGATCGTCGTGCCGCCGCTGTACGTGTTGTTCCCGGTCAGAATCAGCGTGCCGCTGCCCGCCTGCACCAAAGCACCCGTTCCGCTGATCACGTCACCAAAAGTCACCGTATCGCTGCGATTAAACGCAAGGGCTCCGTTGTCTGTAACATTGCCGATGATGCTGCCGGTCATTCCAGCATTACCAACCTGCAGCGTGCCGGCACTGATTGTTGTACCATTCGAATAAGTATTGGCCCCCGTCAGGGTTAACGTGCCCGTGCCGATTTTCGTGAGGCCGAGGACACTGGTTCCATCTTTGAGTATTCCACCGAAGCTGGTATTGGTATTGTTGTTACCGACAGTCAATACTGCTGGCGCCGCACCATTGTTGGTCACTGTTCCCGTGCCGGACAGCGAACCAATCGTATTGCTGAATCCGTTCAGATCCAGGACCGAGTTAACTGTAAATGCTGAACTGGCGCTTAAGGCTG
>JAFAJU010000210.1 GCA_019236035.1 Verrucomicrobiota bacterium
GGCGCACCCGACCACAGTAACGGCGGTGCCGTATTACGCTTGGGGCAACCGAGAACCAGGCGAGATGCAAGTCTGGACCCGGCATGCCGTGCGTTGAGACGTTCCGCTTCTGTTCCCCCTATGACTTCATTTGGAATCTCTGCACGCTGGTGGCTGACACTCGTTGTCCTCATCATTACGGCTGCTCTGCTTTCCCCATTCTACTGGGTCTTGATCGGAAGCTTTATGACTCCCGCTGAGCTTTTTGGGTTACACCCAAGCCTCTGGCCCAAGCATTTTGCTGTCGAGAACTGGTCTGTGGCGTTGACTCGCTTGTGGCCGCATGTTCTAAACAGCCTACTAGTTAGTGCCGCCGCATCCATCGGCACGCTCCTAATTACCGCGCCGGCCGCTTACGCGCTTGTGTGGCGAAAGCCATTGGGACGCCAAGCGCTTTTCGCGTTCATGCTGATAACCCAGATGCTGCCCGCAATCGTGTTTGTGATCCCACTGTTTATCGTATTCACCAAGATCAACCTCGTGAATACACTCCCTGGGCTGGTTCTGGCTGACATGACCTTTACGGTTCCCTTTGCGCTTATCATGCTCTCTGCATACATGAAGGAGCTGCCTTACGAGCTGGTGGAGGCCGCCATGGTCGACGGAGCGAGTCAGTTGCGCGCGTTTCTCGTCGTCGTTCTGCCCGTGACGCTTCCAGGCCTTATCACCGTCGGCATTTTCAGCTTCCTAATACCATGGGGCGACCTGATTTTCGCTTTGAGCCTTATCACCGAAAGCACTTTGCAACCGTTAACGCTCGAGCTTTACAAGGCCATGGGCCAGTACGGAATTGATTGGGCTTTCCTCTTGCCGGGAAGCGTCCTCACGGCCATTCCGGCCGTGCTGTTCGTCATCGCAGCCAGCCGCTTCATCGTGGCCGGCGTCACCCGCGGCGCCATCAAATGAACCGCGAACCAGCATGAGAGTCAGAGCCACCGCGCAGACAAACAAGGACGCAGAAGCTGCAGTCGCGGATCCATCTCGACCGGTGGCAAGGAAGAGGCGCTTCGACCGCTCTCCTTACATGTTCATCCTGCCGTTTGTCGTTTTCTGCCTGATACTGCTTCTTTATCCGGTCATCTATAGTCTGACGTTGAGCTTTCGGCAGGCTACGGTTGAAACCTTTGTCAGCGGAGACATGCCCTTTAATGGGCTCACTCAGTATCAAGCTGCCATTGCCGACCCTGTTTTCTGGAGAGCGGTCGTAAACACGCTTCTTTTTGCATTTTTCAGTATCTTGTTCCAATTCTCGATCGGTTTTCTCCTGGCGCTCCAATTTCAGGCTGATTTCCCGCTCAAGAACTTTTGCCTTGCGTTGCTGCTTATCCCATGGGTCTCACCGGTGCTGACAGCTGCGAACATTTTCAAGGGGCTTTTCAATGAAACTGGCCCGATCAACCAGATGTTCCATTCGATCGGTTTGGGCCCATTCGCCTGGCTCGCAGAGCCCGCCTACGCATTTCCCGCCACGATTGTCGCGAACATCTGGATCGGTTTTCCCTTCAATTTCATACTTTTGTACGCAGGGATGCGAAGCATCCCAGTCGAGCTCTATGAGGCCGCTAAAATTGACGGCGCTCGCTTCTGGAAGAGGGTAGGATATATTACGCTGCCGCTGCTAAAGCCGGTCTCCGTGGCTGTCCTGACCCTTGGGACCATCTACACGGTGAAGGTCTTTGATTTGGTCTGGATTATGACCGGCGGCGGCCCCGCGAACGGAACCCATCTATTGTCCACGTACGCCTATCAGGTCGGGTTCTCAGTCTTGAACTTCGGGGAGGCTGCTGCGATCGCGACTCTTATGGTCCTTCTTGTGCTTCTACTCAACCTTGCGCAACTGGTTCTGCAACGAAAGTGACCAGCCGCGTCCTTGTCCCCCTCAGACTGTTCCCCCAATAAACCCAAGTCAAATCCAATGAAAAGCCATACAAAACTAAAGCTCCGGTTCCGCTGGTTAATCCTGCTCGGTTCCGCACTCACAGGTCTCGGACTGGTCAATTCGCCGGCCGAAGTGACTACCGTCGAAATCGTCCACTACTTCAGCGTGCAGGGCCAGATCGACGCCCTCAATCAATTGCAGAAGGATTTTGAAGCCGCCAACCCCGACATAAAAATTCACTATACGTACGTACCGTTTGGGGAGCTGGTCAGCCGCACCTTGCAGATGGCCGCAGTGCACAAGCCGCCAGGCATTTCCGCGATCGATAACCCAGACGTGTTGCGGGTCGCGAAAGCCGGCATCCTCAAGGATATCTCCGCCGCCGTCGCTAAAATCCAAGTCTGGGATGATGTGTATCCGGGACCCAAAGCCGCGGTGACCGATGGCAGCAAGGTTTACGGCATGCCGATCGGCAGCAACAGCCTTGCTCTCTACTACAGCAAAAAACTACTAACCGATGCAGGCGTCTCTGCGCCCCCTCAGACCTGGGACCAGCTGACCGAAACCGCTAGCAAAACGACCAAAAGCCCGGTGTACGGGATCGCCTTCTCCGCTGTGAACACTGAGGAAGCAACCTGGCAGTGGGAACCGTTCCTTTGGAGTAACGGCGGTAGTTTAACTGATCTCAGCTCGAAGGACGCTCAGGTCGCACTCCAGCTTTGGGTGGATTGGGTCAAGAAGGGCTACGCGTCCAAAGACGTGGTCAACTGGAACCAGGGCGACGTTCCCAACCAGTTTATCGGCGGAAGTGCAGCCACCATGGTGATGGGACCTTGGCAGCTGGCGAACGTAAAGAAGAGTGGCGTGGATTTCGGAATCGTGACCATTCCCGTTCCGAAAGAGGGCTCCAAGCCGGTCGTGCCCCTCGGTGGCGAGGTCTGGTGCGTGCTGAAGGGCGATTCTAAAGTCGAAGAGGCGGCGGTCAAGTTCATTCAATTCACTCAGGAGCCGGAGCGTCTGCGCAAAATCTGCGATACTTTCAATTATATTTCGTCGATCCGCAGCGTTGCTAAGCAGCAGGGGGAAGCTAATCCGGAGTTGAAGCCCTTTGTAGATCAAATGGACACCGCTCGAGCGAGATCGCAAGACGGTGGAGCGAAGTACCCAGACATTTCTTTAGCGGCCCGAACGGCCATTCAGCGGGCGCTAACGGGCCAAGCCAGCGTCGAAGACGCGCTGAAGGACGCGGCAGAGAAAATAAAGTCGATTTTAGCCAAATAGTTAGTCCGCCACCCTCAGCGGACGTGATTACCATCCGCTAGTCCTAACATCAGAAGCGGCCTCCCGGTGCAGGCTGGAAGCTACACTTCTAGCCTGTCGGTAGAGTCGCTTTTTAGCGGCGAAGCCGAGACAGATGATAGCCTAGGCTGAGCTTGCGAGGCCTAGGAACGCGTAACCCAAGACGTCGAGCGCTGAAGGCGCGGAAGATTGACAGGCTGCGCCATCCTGCGAGGTGTTTGGTTGTGGCACGCAATCGGTCAACCACCCGCCGCACTGCATCTGTCGCGCCTTCAGCGCTTGCGTCCTTTCAACTAACCTTTCCTAGGCCTCGCAGGCTCAGCCTAGGCTATCATCTGTCTCGGCTTCGC
>JAFAJU010000349.1 GCA_019236035.1 Verrucomicrobiota bacterium
ATCCGGCCGTATTAAGATTGTGGTCCATAAGATTTTTCCGGCGTCCGAGGTTGCCGAGGCGCACCAGATGATGGAACGCGGCGAACATGTGGGGAAGATCGTTCTGAGTTTTGAGTTTTGAGTGTTGCGTTTTGCGTTTTGCGTACCTTCACGCGAAACTCAAAACCCAACACGCAACACGCAAAACCCAAAACTACTTGAGACTCAGTCTGTGCTAGGAATCATCGCTGGGAATGGCGTCTACCCGTTTCTTGTCGCGAAAGCGGCACGGCAGAGCGGCGTGAGCTCGATACACGTCGCTGCCTTTGAGAATGAAACACAGCCGGAGCTGTCTAACTACGCTGATTCTATAGAGTGGATGCGAGTCGGCCAACTCAACCGACTCCTGAAATTTTTCGAGAGGGCCGGAGTTCGCCGTGCGATTATGGCCGGCCAGATTGCGCCAAAAAATCTTTTCGACCTGCGGCCGGATTTCAAGGTGTTGATGCTCTTAAGCGCGCTGAAGAAGCGGAATGCCGAAACCTTATTTGGCGCGGTTGGAGACGAATTGGCAAAAATCGGCATTCAACTGTTGCCGGCCACAACCTATCTGGAAGATTCTTTGGCCAAAGAAGGTTTGATCGCCGGCCCGAATCCGAAGAAGCGTTCGGTCGAAGATATCGCGTTCGGATTTGAGATTGCGAAGGAGGTCAGTAAGCTTGACATCGGCCAGACTGTTGTCGTTCGAAATGGAACCGTCCTGGCCGTCGAAGCGTTCGAAGGCACGAATGAAGCAATTCAACGCGGGGCGCGTCTCGGGAAACGAGGAGCGATTGTGGTTAAGGTGGCCAAGCCGAATCAGGACTTCCGTTTTGACGTGCCTGTCATCGGCTGTCAAACGCTCGAAATAGCCTCTACGGCCGGTATAAAAGTCATTGCAGTGGAAGCCGGAAAAACGCTTTTGTTGGACACAGAGGCGGTGAAAGCTTTAGCCGAGGAAAAGCAGATCACTATTTACGGTTACAAAATATGAGCGATCGCATTCGAGTAGGGATTGTCGGCGTTGGCAGTATCGGCAAGAATCACGCAAAGATTTATTCTGAACTTCCTGGAGTCGAGTTCTCGGCCATCTTGGACACGAACCCTGAAACCGCGAACGCGATCTCTCAACGGCACGGCGTCAAGGCGGCCACGAGTCTATCCGAATTCGTCGAACTGATCGATGTGGCGACGGTTGCGACTCCGACCGCCGATCACTACGAAATCGCGAAGCTGCTGTTAGAGCGGGGCAAACATGTATTGATTGAAAAGCCGATTACGGAAACATCGGCACAGGCCGAAGAACTGGTCAAGCTCGCCAAGGAGCGCTCTCTGGTTTTACAAGTCGGTCACGTGGAACGGTTCAACCCGGCCCTAAGCGCACTCGAAAAGAGGCTGACCAGGCCTCTATTTATCGAGGCGCATAGACTCTCTCCGTATCCGTTTCGAAGCCTGGAGATCGGTGTTGTCCTGGATCTCATGATTCATGATTTGGAGATCATTCTTCACCTGGTTCGCTCACCGGTGAAGAGTATAGACGCGGTTGGCGTGCCGGTCTTGAGCAAGGGTGAGGACATTGCGAATGCGCGGATTCGCTTTGAAAGCGGCTGCGTCGCAAATGTGACTGCGAGCCGGATCAGCCCGGAAAAGATGCGGAAAATCAGGGTGTTTCAGCAGGACGCTTATCTGTCACTTGATTACCAGAGTCAAAGCGGAGAGATGTTTCGGTTGGTGAACGGAATGATCACCCGGGAACCGGTAGAAATTGAAAAGGATGAACCGCTCAAACGGGAGCTGCAATCTTTCGTGGAATGTAGCCGGAGAGGTATTCAACCGGTTGTTTCTGGCTCTGAAGCCGCTGCCGCTCTGGGGTTGGCGATAGAAATCACTGAGATTACCAGATTGGCGACGGGCGAGTTGGTTAGGGAACTGGGCAGGGAGCCTGCATCGCCCACAAATCTCTGAAGATTTGTGAGCGATGCAGGCTAAGCGCATCTATATCATCGCCGGTGAAGCCAGCGGAGATGCCCATGGCGCGGTCTTGATGAGGGAAATCGCTGCATTGGTTTCCAATGTGCAATTTTTCGGGGCCGGTGGTCCGGAAATGCGATCGATTGCCGGGGATCATTTCATGGACTGGACGCAAGAGGCAGTTGTGGGCCTTTGGGACGTTCTCGTGAAATACCCTTATTTCCGCGAACAATTTTACCGGATGTATCGCGAGGTCAGGCGATTAGAACCGGATATTGTAATTTTCGTCGACTATCCCGGTTTCAACTTACGACTGGCCCAGTATCTCCGGCGTAACCAATATGCCGGTAAACTGATCTACTATATCAGTCCTCAGGTCTGGGCCTGGAACCGGAGCAGAATACCGCGGATGGCCGGATTCCTGGATTTGATGATCTGTATTTTTCCGTTCGAAAAATCATTGTACGAGGCCAGCGGTTTGCGGACGGAGTTCGTTGGCCACCCCATGGTTGAAGAGCTGGAGCTGCTCCGGACCGATGAACCAAGGAATCCGAAACTTGTGGCTCTGTTGCCAGGTAGCCGGACTCGAGAAATCAGACGCATCTTTCCGGTAATGTTGGACGCGGCGAAACTATTGCGCAGAGAGGATGCGACCATTCAGGTGGAAGCATCCGCTGCCTCCGAACGAGGCCGCGAGCTCATGCGAAAATTGAGCCACGAATCCGGCCTGAGCGACATCCCAATCGGCTTGAAGACTGCATACGAGCTTATGCAACGGGCATTCGTTGGAATGGTCGCTTCTGGAACGGCCACCTTGGAATCCAGTTTCTTCCGGTTGCCGATCGTCCTCATCTACAAGGTTTCCTGGTTTAGCTATATTCCTGGGCGTATGCTTATTCGCGTGAATTATCTGGGGATGCCGAACATTCTGGCCGGCAAAGAGATCATTCCGGAATTTATTCAACACAAAGCGGTAGCCGGCCGCATTGCCGATGCGGTCCGGCAGCTCTGCCACGATCCCATCCGGAGAAACACAATGGTTCAGGAAATGGACCGCGTGATCAAACTGCTGGGCGAGAAGGGAGCCGGTCGCCGTGCCGCTGAAGCGGTGGTACGGGAATTGAAGCATAGCTAGGTAGGATCGCGCTCCCGCGCGGGGAGATGCAGGCGAAGCGTCCCGCTTTGCATCAATCTCATGAAGAAGCAAAGCGGGACGCTTCGCCTACACGCCGATACCTATCCTCGGCGTTCAGGTTGAATTTGTCTTCCCGTGGACGCGGGCGTAAACATGGATTGTGAGCGAGTTAGCAGCTTGGTTTGAAAGTCTCTGGGCACCTTGGCGGATCGAATACCTCGAACGGGAACGCAAACCGGAATTCCTGCGTGAAGCCGCTGAAGCCGCCAACGATGCCGAACACTTTGTGATCTGCCGGAGGAAAACCGCTTTTCTAATGATGAACGTCTACCCCTATGCTCCAGGCCACTTGATGGTAGTTCCGTATCGTGCGATCTCGCGGTTGGCGGAATTG
>JAFAJU010000442.1 GCA_019236035.1 Verrucomicrobiota bacterium
GAAAGTTTAAGCATCCACCCCGAGAACGCCGAAAACGCCGGGAACGCCGGGAAGGAATGGACCGCGAACAGTGAACGATAAGACGTGAACCTAAGCTGCGAAACCGAGGACGATCTTCCACTTCGGAGTTTTGGGGTGAAGGATTCACCATTTTCGGCGTTCCCGGCGCTCCCGGCGTTTTCGGCGATCTCGGCGCTCTCGGCGTTCTCGGCGCTTTTTTCAGTTTGACTACGAGCTTGAACCCAGCGTGATCATCACTATATGCGAGACGGTACCCCAGAATCTTCGCCGCTCGCTGCCCTCCTCCGGGACAGAATCCGGCACCACGGCCCGGTCTCGTTCTCCTGGTTCATGGAACAGGCGCTCTACCACCCTGAATTTGGATATTATACCTCGACGCGTCACCGAATCGGCCGAGAAGGCGACTTCTACACGAACGTCAGTGTCGGTCAGGTCTATGGCCAGTTGCTCGCATCCCAGCTCATCGAGATGTGGAAGCTGCTCGGTATGCCCAGGGATTTTTCGATCGTCGAGGAAGGAGCTGAGGATGGACAATTGGCTCTGGATATTCTTTCCGCCATTGGCGAGGAACCCCTAGCGGCTGGTGCGAGCATCTGTTACACAATCATTGAGCCCTCACTTTCCAAACAGCAACAGCAACGAGCACGGCTTGAACCGCAGTTCGCCGGAAAGGTCAGGTGGCTGACCGGGTTAGCGGACCTGGAACCTATCACAGGCGCGTTTATCTCAAATGAATTCGTTGATGCGACACCTGTCCACCTTGTCGAATTCGGGGATGGTCGCTGGTCCGAACTGCTTGTTGAGAATTCCGGGGAGCATTTCGTTTTCGTTCCTGCGCGGATCGAGAAGCCGGAGCTGAAGCAGGCTTTGGAAAAACTGCCGGTACCTGCCGGTTCGCCTTACCGAACCGAAGTGAATCTGGCCGCCGCCTCCTGGATCCAGGCAGTCAGCAGCAAACTGAGCAGAGGGTTCATTCTCATCGTCGATTACGGATACCCGCGCCAAGAGTATTACTGCCCGGAGCGAACCGAAGGGACACTTTCGTGTTATTCGCGGCATCGCCGGTCCTACAATCCGCTCGAACGACCGGGAGAAATAGACATTACCGCGCACGTCGATTTCACATCTCTGGCCGAAGCGGCCGTCCAGGCGGCTCTCGGCATCGCCGGATATACCGACCAACACCATTTCATGATCGGCGCCGCCGAGACCCGCCTACGGGCTTTTGAAAAAGAAGTTGAGGAACAAGGATTGACCCGCGCGCACGCAGCATTTCTCCGCGCGTACCGGACCCTCATGCATCCAGGAAATATGGGCATGGTCTTTAAATTCTTTCTGCTGACCAGAGGAGTCGCGGAGAACTTGAAACCCAGCGGATTCAAATACGCCAGAGACCATCAGCTCTGGTAGGGTCGCGCTCCCGCGACCTACCAAGCAAAACGTTTCCTGCGGCTTGTATCGGGCCCGTTTTGGGATTAGCCATAGCCTATGATTGATCGAATTAGGGACCTTTTGAAAGCAAAGGACTGGCACCCGTTTACGATCCACCGAACTGGTGGCGATTCGATCCAGATCCTCAGTCGTGAACAGGCGTGGGTCAGCCCGTATAGCCGGTTGGTTGTCGAGACAGCACCCGGTCGCATCGAGGTTTTAAATCCTGAACAAACGACCGGTGTAGATGTCGCGTCGATCACGTTCACTGAAATCCAGAATCAGACTGGCTAGCCCGCAAAAATCGTGCGATAGCCGAAGCCACGAGCTCATTGCGGGCTAGAAAGCGGAACTTTCCGGCGTAGCCGTAAAATTCCGCTGCGACATCGCTCAAAAATCTCTAAAGATTTGTGAGCGATGCAGGCTTACGGCTCAAAGAAACTCGAATGCGCCACCGTAATTCGCCAGCCGTCAGCAAACCTTTGCAGTTGCATGGTATCGGTGGCGAACACCGGCGAACCGCCTCGAGGCGGAAGAATCCGCCACCAACAAAGAGCGACGGCTGTATCAGGAGTTGATGAGCGGACCTGTAGTCGCTGAAGGTCGATTTTCCCCATCTTGTCACGATCGGGATATCCGCGCTGAAAACTGGCATAAAGGTCCGCCCATCCCCAATGAACTTCAGATTCGATAACGGCCAATAGATCGTCCGACTTCCAGAAGCCGCTCATATAGCCATCGAGGTCGTGCTTGTTCCAACAATCCACCATTCTCAGAATCAATTGGTAGACTTGCTGCACGACCGTCTCGCCTGCGCCAGGGTCAGCGTTGATCGAATCCAGCCGCTGAACAGGCTGCTCCTGTCCAACAACCGTCCGCGCCGGAAGACTAAGGCCGATCAGGCAGGCCGCTATGAAACGCGCTGTACCGATCATTTTCTGAGACCTTTTCTATTAGCAGGAACCGCCTTGCGCGCTAGTCTTTTGTACGTGCCTAGTGGCCCGTCCCCGAAATAGCATGTTATTCCGGGGACAGGACACTAAACTTCCCGCATATGCTGGCTACGGTAATTCTTGGGGGCTACACCGGTGTACCGTTTGAAATCCCGGCTAAAAAAGAACGCATCATTATACCCGACCTGTTCGGCGACTTGCTTGATCGGATCATTGCTTTCCAGCAGACGCCGGCGGGCGTGATTGATTCGTTCCCGTCGCAACCAATCAATCGGCGTTGAACCGGTTGCCTGTTTGAACTTCCGATAAAAGTGCGGTTCGCTCAGCCCGCAAAACTGCGCCAACTCGGCAACACGCCACGGACGGTCAGGATAAAGTGCCATTTTCGTGAATGCCTCGCGCACATCAGCCGCAATTTCCGGTAACCCGCCAAATGATTCCAACGGCTCGGCCTGCCGGTTTTCAAAGAGCATCGCGAGAATCTCTGAGACCGCTGCGTTGAGTAACGCATCCAGCACCAGCGGCCGCCGGATCATCAGACGAAGGATCCGGCGAAACTCGCGGCGCAAAGAATCAATCGGAATCTTGGAAAAGACAGGGAACCGCAGGACCGATAGTATGTTGCATGCCTCCTCGATCGCACGCCCATCGATTCGAATCCAGAGCAGTTCCCAGGGATCGGCCGGATTAGCCCAGTGGGCGTGCGGATGATAACCGGAGATCCAGGCCAATTCGCTGGATTCCACCTTGAATCGGCGGTTATTTGACAGAACAAAGCCGCTTCCTGAGAGGCAAAGCAGCAGATCATGCCCCGGCAGGTGATCTCTCTCGATGCGATAGTCGGGTGCTGAGCGAAGATGTCCCGCGCGCACCACGACGTAGAAAAGACGGCGCACCGTTTCGGACGGAGTATTATAACAAGAAACCAGAAATTCCGTCTTCAACGGCACCTGTCTCTTGATAGGATTTTCCATGTTTCAAACATGATCCTGCATTCTCTTTTGCGTCGATCCAGCTATTTTTTGCAAAAACCTCCCCAAATGTTGTGGAGCCCCCCGTCTAAGCATGAGTTTGGCCCATATCTACCTCCGAGGTGATCAGCCCCGCGCCCGCTGGAAGCGTCACGACACCGCGCAGATTCTTAAGCGGTTTTTTTTCTGCGAGCGTTCGCTGATCGTCAGCGCATCTGCTTGGATTCCTCACATTCAGGATCTTGATGTCAAACTGGCCATTCCCTATTTCTGCTGGCAAAACGCTGAAACCGCAAACGACCTGCGGGAACGCGTTTTTGAACTCCGCTTCCCAAGCCGCTTAATGGAGCATGAAGGAGCGGATCGGCCGCTCGCCGCGCTTCTGAACCAGATTCGGAAGGCACCGACTGTTGGAGCTTTTCTAGCCGGTTGGGGGAGTGTGGCCCTGACTGCTCTCCGTGATGCCTATCATGAGTTTCTCGAGCATGCCGACCCTCTGGCTGACGCGCCTACCTACAGGTTTCTCGAGCTTTCCCTGCGAGAGAAAGAGCAGCAGATCACTAAGTTGGCAGCCTGGGCTGCTCAAGAACTGGCAGCCGATCAGATCAACCGTTCCCGAGGCGAGACTTGGTTGAACGAATTTGGACAGGCGCTTGCGCGCCTCGGAGGGATAGGAACTGACGAAGCTCCCCCCGAGGTTGAGGTTTCACCTATTCCGGGGTCACAACCTGTGCTGATTCCAGACCGCCCGGCACGCGATCGCCGTTACTGGTCCTGCCGGTTTTATTGGCCGGATATTATCGACTCAGATTTCCCCTACGGCGAAGGGCTGCTGCTCCAACTGCGTTCGGCTGTCAGCCACCTGAACGAGGTTTGGGCCGTCGAACACGGCGGCATCATCTTGAGCGAGTTTGCCGATATCCTCCCGTGGGAATGGATTCGTGACGCTGCCAGATGGACCTATGACGAATCGCGTCATTGCCAAATGGGCCGGAATCGTCTTTCCGCCTGGGGATTTGACCCGTCGGAGGTGCCACTCGGATCTTACATCTACGAGAGCGCCAATGGCGTAGAGCCAATTTACCGTCTCGGTATGCTCTACTTCTTCGAGACTAAAAATATCGGACGAAAACCAGAGCGGACGGCTGTCTTCAAAGAGATCGGAGACGCAGCCAGTGAACATGACATGGATTTTGATTGGGCCGACGAGACGATTCACGCAACCTACGGCAACCGCTGGCTGCGTGCCTTGCATGAGCTCAGTGCGGAAAAATATCCGCCGGCCGATAAGGTTCGCGAGAAGTGCGAGTTATTAGTAACGAAGATGATTGCATCAGCATCTCCCGCCGAAAAATCAGCTCTCGTTGCACGCGCCAGCAGCATGATCCAACGAGCAAACGAGTTGGCCAGAGCATAGTCTGCAGGCGGAATCCCGTTCCATGCAAGAGGCAACCACCAAAGCAATTTCCGGTACCGGAGGCGTCAACCGGCGGTTCAAGGCTCTCTTTGCCGTCCGAGAAACCGGCATTCTGCTCGCACTGCTAATCATCTGTTCGGCCCTCACCCTATCCACGACCAGCTTTCTTACTCTGCAAAATCTGTTGAACGTCGGACGCCAGGTTTCCCTCCTGGGCATCATGGCGATCGGCATGACGTTTGTTTTGATATCCCGGGAAGTTGACCTGTCGATCGGCTCAATCTACGCCATCGCCGGGCTCAGCACCGGCATGCTAATCGTCAGTGGCTGGCTCTTGTTTCCGGCCATGGGCACAGGGCTCTTAATCGGCTCCGCGATTGGTTGTTTGAACGGGCTACTGTCGACCTACGGAAGACTTCCATCGTTCATCGCCACGCTTGGAATGCTAAGCGTAGTACGCGGTGCGGCGCTGCTCATCACGAACGGACAGCCCGTAACCGTGAACACCGCCAAAGGCGGCCGTGGGGACGTCATCGATCAGTTCTATTTTTTAGGCCAAGGCCACCTTTTCGACCGTATACCCATGCTGCTCATATTCTTCATCCTCATTGCGCTCGCTGCGTGGTTTCTCCTCTCAAAAACAACGTTCGGTTTTCGAGTTTACGCCGTTGGCGGAAACGAGAAAGCGGCCCGGCTATCGGGAATCCAGGTTTCTCAGACCAAAATTTTGACCTTTACGCTCATGGGACTTTTAAGTGCGCTGGCCGGGATTTTAAGCCTCGCATTTCTGCCCAGCGGCCAGGCGGGCCGGACCGGCGTAGGATTGGAACTTGACGTAATCGCCGCAGCGATCGTTGGAGGGGCATCACTCTCCGGCGGTGAAGGCACGATCTTTGGCACTATTCTCGGAGTCCTGATTATTGGCGTATTGCGAAACGGACTGATTCTGCTCGGAATCTCCCCTTTCTGGCAAACCACGGTTATTGGCCTCGTTATTATCTGTGCAGTCGGACTCGACAAGTGGACCGAGCATCGCCGCAGCAATTAATTCCCCCTCTCCTACCAATCTAACCTTGTTACCCCAGACCATGAAAATCAATACTACCAAAATCGTGCTCGGGCTTCTTTGCCCGATGCTTCTCCCATTAGGTTTAAATTCCGCGTACGCGGAGGACCAGCCATCATTCAAGTTATCAAATGAAATCCAGGCGCGGGTCACGAAAGGCGAAAAACCGGTCGTTCGTGTTTCCTATCATGACGTCTCCAACGAGTTTGCTCCCTTTATCAAGAAAGGCGTGGAGAAAGCTGCGGCCGATTTTAAAGTCGACGTCCAACTGGTGGGACCGGTAGGCGCCGACGCTGAAAAACAGGTGGCAGAAATCGAGAGTCTAATTCAAAAGGGCGTTGACGGACTGGCCATCTCTTCTGTCAGCACGGACGCTTTGGCGCCAGTGATCCAACGAGCCCTCGCACAAGGAATCCCGGTAGTGACATACAACACAGATAATCCGACGAGCCATCGGCTGGCATTCGCAGGACAGGACCTGGTGGAATCGGGGCGCATCGCCGGAAAGCTATTGGCCGACACGCTCGGGGGGAAAGGTAACGTGATCATCACGACCCTCGACGCCGCTGCTCAGTGGTCGCTGGACCGCGAAAAAGGAGCACGTGAAGCCCTGGGCAAATATCCAGGAATTAAGATACTGGCTACCATAAACACCGGGACAGAGCCGCAGCAAATCTACAGCTCTGTGGAAAA
>JAFAJU010000003.1 GCA_019236035.1 Verrucomicrobiota bacterium
GGCGATAATTCTTCCATCGGGACTCAGCGCCACGAGCCCGGCTTCGAGAGTGTGGACAAACTCCTTTCGGTTGTGAAATTGCAGTATGACGGTTCCCCGGAACGTGTCTCGGAAAAGTTCCGACTCGATATGAAGCGCAGACATACGGATCAACGCGACTGTATGGATTTGACGGGAATGGCAATCAGATGAGGCGTCGATGACTCCCACCAGGCGATTCTCGTGATCCAGAACTGGGCTCGCCACACAGGTCAGATTGCAATTGTCATCGAAGAAGTGTTCTGCGGCATGGATCACGGTCGGTTCGAGCGTGAACGCTGCGGAGCCGAGCGCATTCGTTCCCCGAAGATTTTCCGTCCACTGTGAACCGACAACGATGCCGCTGCGCCTAGCCACCTGGTCGAAAGAGTTGTGTCCCTGGTCGCGATGCTTAAATCATCATTTGGCATAGTGACTGCTTGGGTGTAATACTATACCCAGACGTTTTAGATCGGCTTGTCACCCCCTAAAAAAACGCCGCAACCCGCAGGCTGTTAGCCTGCGCTTTTGTCGTGCTTGCTGAAACCCGATTTTGACTTCTTCAAACTATGAAAGCCGCTGTTCTGCATCAATATGATACTAAACTTAGCAACCCTGAATTCGTGGCCCTGGAGGAAGTCCCAGAACCCAAAATACAGAAGAGTACGGACGTAATCATCCGGATTGGCGGGGCTGGGGTTTGCCGGACCGATCTTCACGTAATCGAGGGGATCTGGCGCGAGAAGACGAACGTGAAGCTGCCGTATGTGATGGGACATGAGAATGCCGGGTGGGTCGAAGAGGTGGGGAAGGGCGTTGAAAATTTCAAGCGCGGCGACCCCGTGATATGTCATCCGCTGATTTCGAATTGCCATGCCTTAGGCGCGAGGCGGGGAGAGGATATGCACATCGAGGGGAGCGAATTTCCCGGGATCGATACGAACGGCGGGTACGCCGACCTGTTACGGACCGGAGAGAGCTCGTTGATCAAGCTTCCGCAGACGCTGGCTCCCAAGGACGTGGCGCCGCACGCCGATGCCGGCCTGACGGCCTATCACGTCGCAAAGAAGGCCAGTCGCCATCTGCTTCCGGGACAGCACGTTATCGTGATCGGGGTTGGTGGTCTGGGACACATTGCAGTTCAGGTGTTGAAGGCGCTCTGCTCTGCGGACATTATTGCTTTGGATCGATCGGATCTCGCTCTGGCCTTGGCGACAGAGTGCGGCGCACATCACCCTGTTAAGGCTGATGAAAACCAGATAGAAGCGATCCGGAAACTAACCGACGGCAAGGGTGCCGAAGCAGTCATCGATTTCGTCGGAGAAGGTAACTCCATCGAAAACGGGCTCGCTATGACCCGGCGGAACGGGGTTTATTACATCGTTGGCTACGGTGGCGAAATCCGCATTTCCGCGTTGGACATGATCACTACTGAAAGAAGTATTATCGGGAACCTCGTGGGCAATTATTCAGAGCTGGTTGAACTAATGGAGTTAGCCAATCGAGGTCTAGTGGATCTGTCTACCAAACATTACAAACTGCAAGATGCCAACCGCGCTCTCCATGATCTCAAAGAGGGCAAGATCAAAGGGCGTGCGGTTTTAGTACCTTAATCCCCCCAAACACAAACCACTCCATAAAATGTTTACTACAAAATCCGGCGAACAGGTCTTCGTGATCGATAGTCACACACACTTGTGGGATGGCAGTCCCGCTAACCAGAAGAACATTCATGGCAAACAGTTTATCGACTGTTTTTACGACTATCACCATTTAGGCCCAGACTCTTATATCTGGCCCAAAGAGAAATTTGAGCGCTATTCCGAGGAAGACTACGTCAAAGATGTCTTCGAGCAAGGTTATGCCGACATGGCTATATTCAATCCTCAGTATTTAGGCGACTTTTATCATAACGGCTTTTCAAATCTGCAGAGGAACGAAGCATTTAGAAAACAGCATCCGGATCGCATCATCGCGAATGGCTTTTGGGACCCGCGTAATGAAGAGGCTGGTCTCAAGCAACTTGAGAAGGACGCTAAGACCTACGGTTGGAAGGGAGTGAAGCTTTATACGGCCGAATGGAAGGGTAGCTCGAAGGGGTGGAAGCTGAGCGATCCTTGGGCCTACCGGTACCTGGAGAAGAGCCAGGAACTGGGAATTAAGAATATGCACGTGCACAAGGGGCCGACGATTCGCCCGCTGAATAAAGATGCTTTTAACGTCGAAGACGTCGACGACGCTGCGACGAGCTTTCCTGATCTCAACTTTATAGTTGAGCACGTGGGCCTGCCGCGCCTCGAAGATTTCTGTTTTATTGCGGCGCAGGAACCGAACGTCTATGCGGGTCTGGCCGTTGTGAGCGCACTCATCCATAAGCGTCATCACTATTTTGGCGAGATCCTCGGTGAATTGCTCTTTTGGCTTGGACCTGATCGGATTCTTTATGGGAGCGATTATGCTATCTGGAGCCCAAAGTGGATTGTCGAGGAGCTTATGAGTTATGAGTTGCCGGAGGACGTCGCTACGGAAACGGGCCAATCCCTGACGCTCGATGTGAGGAGGAAGATTATGGGCGAAAATGCCGCCCGTCTCTATAGCATTGACATAGCAGAGCGGTGCAAAGAATTGGGTTTGCGCACTCCGACCACGAGCAAGACTGCAAAGCAAGAAGTCGCCGTTGCCTAATGCAAGTTCCAACGCGCTGCGGCAATCGGAGACAGGAAGTATGGTTAGCTCTGAGCGCGGTGACCGATCCGGAACTGGACGAATCGGTTACCGCCTTGGAGTTCATTACCGCTCTGGAAGTCGAAGATCAGAAACGAGTAAAGGTTGAGTTCAGGCTGCCCACCTACTGGTGCGCACCCAACTTCGCGTTTCTCATGGCTAGCGACCTGAGGGACGCGGTGGCGGAGCTGCCGTGGGTCGAGGAAGTTTCGGTGAAGCTCCTGGATCACTTCAGCGCTGACCTGATCAATCGTGGTGTGGCTCTTAAGCAGGACTTCCGAGACGCGTTTCCTGGAGAGACGGATGACGATCTGACCGCGTTGCGAGAAACGTTTCTGGGCAAGGCGTTTGAAGGGCGACAAGAGCTTTTGCTGCGCCAGTTGTTGGCGGCGGGCTATGATCCTGGGTGGATCGCGCAAGTCTCTCTAGGGGAACTGATGCGGCAACCGCTTGACGCGCGCGGCGACGGCTTGCGGAGTCTTTATGCGTTTATGTGGCGAAGAATCCGTCCCAACGCGGGCGAGCAGGACCTGGCGTTCACGACCGTTGACGGCAAGCCGTTGGAGCCGAGCGAGTTCCGCACGTATCTGCGGAAAGTGAGCGGGGTGCGTCGCAACCAGGAGTTCAATGGGTTAATTTGTCGCGGTTTGCTCGCGGCGCGGAATGCCCGGTAGGGGCGAGCTCCGGGGGCTTGGGGCGGCGTCAGCAAGGTAGTATCGGCATCCTGCCTGTAGGGGGTGTGGTGTGGGCGCCGCGAATACAGGCTGGAAGCCTATGGTACTTTGGCGGCAACATGTTGTTCCATTTCGAGACAGTATGGCGAGTCGCCGCTCCATTTCGGAACCATCACGCCCTTTTGTTAGTCTGGCAAGATTTCCCCCACCCAAAACAAACGCAGACGCGGCTGTCAATAAGCGAGGGGCTTATTCGTTGAAGAGAAAGTTAACTAACTTCCTGTTCCAACCCAAGTGGTTGAATTGCTCAATTTTGACGAGTACCTCTTGTCACGGTCGATTCCGGTGCGCTCTTACGACGCGCATATCACCGGGCTTGAGTCGCTCACGCATGATATTCGCCGCCTGGAAATTGTGACGGCTGAGCCGTTGAAGTTCTGGGCCGGACAGTATGCGGACATCACCGTGCCAGGAACCGGTGTGACCCGTTCATTTTCCATGGCAAACCCACCGAGTAGAAAGTCTCGGCTGGAGTTCATCATCAAGATGTATCCGAACGGAGCGTTTTCCTCATTGCTCAACGATACGCTGCGCCCCTTGCAATTTCGAATTTGAGCCAAGCTTGGCGGATAGTGTATTTTGCACGTTGCATGGGCAACCAGGTTGGGTACACGACCGAAAATCTTGGCTAGCTGGAGTCCTCGCCATGACCGAGCTTACAAGGTTCATGCTCGAGAGGATGTGGGAGGACGGGGAGTTAGTTCTGTCTCGAGGCAAGCGGGACGCTGATCGCGCGCGGGTGCTGGTGATGGCACCTGTCCTTGAGCAGCCTGTACCAGAGACCATCGTGCGGCTGCAGCACGCCTATTCGCTGGCCGGGGAACTGGATGCGGCTTGGGCGGCTCGCCCCCTGGAGCTGGTGCATCACGAAGGACGAACGGCGCTTCTCACGGAGGATCCCGGCGGTGATCCGCTGGAGGGGCTCCTTGGCCAGCCGATGGAGCCGTCGCAATTTCTTCGTATCGCCATTGGTATTGCGGTCGCGCTCGGGAGTTTGCACGCCCGCGGTATCATTCACAGAAACGTCAAGCCAGGCAACATCCTCGTCGACTCAGCAACTGGCCGCACCTGGCTAACAGGTTTCGGCATTGCATCCCTGCTACCGCGTGAGCACCAGTTGCCCGAACCGCCGGCAGAGATTGCCGGGACACTCGCGTATATGGCGCCCGAGCAGACCGGCCGGATGAATCGCTCCGTCGATTCGCGAAGCGACCTTTATGCCTACGGAGTCACCCTCTACGAAATGCTCACGGGAGCGCTCCCTTTCACGGCCTCCGATCCGATGGAGTGGGTCCACTGCCACATCGCCAGGCAACCGATTTTCCCGAGTGAAAGGGTGAACGGCCTGCCAGAATCGATCTCGGCGATTGTCATGAAACTTCTGCAAAAGACGCCGGAGGAGCGATATCAGACCGCGGCGGGAGTTGCGGCCGATCTTCGGCGTTGCTTCGCAGCCCTCGAGTCCGTCGGACGGATCGATCCATTTCCGTTAGGCACGCACGACATGTCGGATCGATTGCTGATTCCGGAGAAGTTGTATGGAAGGGAACCGGAGATCGAAGCCTTGCTCGCGTCCTTCGACCGTGTCGTGGTCCATGGCACAGCGGAGTTAGTGCTGGTCTATGGGTACGCCGGAATCGGCAAGTCCTCGGTCGTTAATGAGTTGCACAAGGTACTGGTGCCGGCGGGCGGGCTCTTCGCTGCCGGCAAGTTCGACCAGTACAAGCGCGACATTCCGTACGCCACCCTGGCCCAGGCTTTCCAGACGCTCGTTCGCCAGATCCTTGCCAAGAGCGAGGCGGAGGTCGGGCAATGGCGAGAAAGATTGCGAGAACTGCTGGGCCGGAACGGCCAGCTCATGGTCAACCTGATTCCTGAGCTCGAGTTCGTCATCGGCAAACAGCCGCCCGTTCCCAAACTTGCGCCTCAGGACGCGCAGAACCGCTTTCAGCTGGTATTTCGGCGGTTTCTGAGCGCGTTCGCCCAGCCGGAACACCCGCTGGCGTTGTTCCTCGACGATCTGCAGTGGATAGACGCGGCAACTCTTGAATTGCTCGAGCACTTAGTCAACGAGCCTGAGGTGCGGCACCTCCTGCTGGTCGGCGCCTACCGGGACAACGAGGTCTGCTCCTCGCATCCGCTGATGCGAACCCTTGAGGCTATCCGTAAGGCTGGAGCAAACATGCAGGAAATCATGCTTGTGCCTCTCGGGCTCCAAGACGTGGGCCGGCTAGTGGCTGATTCCCTCCATTGCGAGCAGGATTCCGTCCGGCCCCTCGCACAACTGGTGCATGAGAAGACCGGGGGCAATCCGTTTTTCACAATCCAGTTCTTGACGGCACTGGCTGACGAGAAGCTGCTTCTGTTCGACTCAGGCGCAGCGGCCTGGCGCTGGGACCTGGCGCGCATCCGCGCCAAGGGTTACACCGACAACGTGGTGGATCTGATGGCCGGGAAGCTGAGTCGTTTGCCCCCCACGACCCAGGAAGCGTTAGGACAGCTCGCCTATCTGGGGAACATTGCCCAGATCGGCACCCTGGCCCTGGTGCAAGGGAAATCGGAGGAACAGATCCATGTCGCACTCTGGGAGGCTGTCCGGGCCGGACTGGTCTTCCGGCTGGATAGCCTTTACACGTTCCTCCATGACCGTGTCCAGGAGGCCGCTTACGCGCTCACCCCTGAAAGCCAGCGGGCGGCCGTACACCTCCGAATCGGCCGATTGTTGGTGTCACGCACGCCGCCTGAAGAGATGGAGGCGAAGATCTTCGAGATTGTTAATCAGCTCAATCGCGGGACCGCATTGATCGATTCGCCGGAGGAGCGAGAGCAGGTCGCCCAACTGAACCTTATCGCCGGCAAGCGAGCCAAGAGTTCCACAGCCTATGCCTCGGCGCTGACGTATTTTGTCGCCGGCCGCGCGCTGCTGGCAGATGAGAGTTGGGAGCAGCGATACGCGCTGACCTTCGCATTGGAGTTTCAGCGGGCGGAGTGCGAGTTTTTGACCGGCCGTTTCGCAACGGCGGAAGAACGGCTGTGCATGCTGTCGCGCCGCGC